>NZ_JAAYFP010000213.1:0-1660 GCF_012728195.1 Candidatus Sordicultor fermentans | reverse complement strand
TCCAGGCCAGCTTTGACTACTCTGGGAATTTTTACTCAATGTATGGAATAACTATCGTTATCCTCTGGTGTTCATTAATAGCCCGGGCAAGAGAACACTTACTCTGGGAATAACTTTGTTCAGGGGAGATATGGATGCTCAGTGGAATCTGCTTATGGCATATAATATCTGTATTGCCCATGCTGGGAGCGTTTCTTATAGCTCAGCAATACTTTGTTGAGGGAATTACCCTTACTGACATTAAGGGATAAGTTTATACAGGAGGAATAAATTATGAAAATAACCATCATAGGCGCAGGAAGTGTTCGTTTTTCTCTTCAACTTATTGGTGATATAGCCAAGACTGAAAATCTTGCTGGTTCTCTGGTTTCCTTGATGGATATTAATGAGGAAAAGCTCGAAGCTATATATGTCCTGGCTCAAAAATATGTGGAAGATCTTGGTGCAAGTCTTAAACTGGAAAAAACCATGGATATGTCTCAAGCATTAGAAGGAACTGACTTTGTGATCCATAGCGCTGCTCCTTCTTATCCCGACCGATATGATTTAATAACTCAAATCGGAGAAAAGCATGGCTACTATAGAGGTATTGATAGCCAGGAGTTTAATATGGTTTCCACTTACTCCTATATTCTATGCTCCTATCCTGACCTTAAGTTATCTTCAGAGATTGCTGAGCTTATGGAGAAGCTTTCCCCTCAGGCTTACCTCTTGCAAACTGCTAATCCTGTTTTTGAGGCTACTCAATTTGTTTCTCAATCTACCGGAGTAAAGGTGATTGGTTTTTGTCACGGGTTCTCAGGAGTGTTTGGAGCTTTTCATACTCTGGGGCTGAACCCAGAAGAAGTGGACTGGCAAGTCGCTGGGGTGAACCATGGAATATGGTTAAACCGCTTTCTTTACCGGGGAGAAAATGCTTATCCTTTGCTTGATAAATGGATAGAGGAAGAATCTCAGCACTGGCAGCCAGAAAACCCCTGGGACGTTCAGCTTAGCCCTGCAGTTATAGATATGTATAAGTTCTATGGTATGTTGCCCATAGGAGATACCTGTCGCAATGGGAGCTGGAAATACAACTATAACCTGGAAACTAAAAAGAAGTGGTATGGGAAGTTTGGAGGTATAGATAATGAGGTAGAAAGGCCTCGTTTTCATGAATCACTCAGAAAAGAAAAACAGAAGCTGCTCGATCTGGCTGAAGAAGTGAGGAGAAATCCTGAAGTAGACCTGTTTCAGGCCTATCCTGAAATTTTCACCCGGGATAAAATGAGTGGAGAACAGCACATTCCCTTTATAAATGGAATTTCTGGAGGACCGGAAGCCAGACTTATTCTCAATCTTCAGAATCGGGGAGTGATTTCTGGTATCCCTGATGATGTGGTGGTAGAAATACCGGTGATAGTGAGTAAAGATAATATCCAGCCTGAAAAATTAGATCCGGATGTTACGGAGAGAACTAAAAATATGTATCTCATGCCCAGAATTCTACGCATGAGGTGGGCACTGGAAGCTTACACCACTGGAGATAAACGAGTTCTTGAAGAAATACTGGTAAGAGATCCCCGGACAAAATCTTTTGAACAGGTAAAAGCAGTTCTTGAGGAAATTATGTCTTTGCCTATAAATGAGGAAATAGCCAGATATTTTGGATATAAATAAG
>NZ_JAAYFP010000024.1:0-1970 GCF_012728195.1 Candidatus Sordicultor fermentans | reverse complement strand
TGTTATGTTGCTTACCTTTCTAGATACTGGAATAAGGCTTTCTGAGTTGCTTACTCTAACTATCGATCGAACTAATCTTATTCGTGGGTCTCTGTTAGTGGAGGGAAAAGGAGAAAAGGAAAGAGAAGTTTATATGGGAAAAACTTTGCGTAAAGAAATGAGCCGGTGGTTAAAGATGAGAGGTTTTTACCCTTATGAAGACCGGGTATTTGTTACTCGTGACGGTAGACCACTTAAAAAGCGAGGAGTGGAACAAATCGTTGAGCGCTTAGCTAAAAAAGCGGGAATTCAGGGGGTAAGATGTTCTCCTCGTACTCTACGCCACACTTTCGCTACTAACTTTATAAGAAATGGCGGTGATGTTTTCACTTTACAAATGCTATTAGGACATTCAGACATCCAAACTTGTATGGTTTACGTTCATATGGGTGGGAAGCAACTCCGAGAAGCTATGCTCAAGTATTCTCCAGTGGATAGGTTGGGAGGGTAGAAATAATTGTGAGAGAAGGAAAATAATTTTCCAAAAATTTTCCTCCCCCTATTGACGAACTTAAAAAGTGGATGGCCTTTGTGGTAAAGGGCTAATTTGATGTTCCAAGGGGAATTTACTAATTTAGCAATTTTTAATTTCCTGTCCTTTCTATTGAAGCATTATATGTTTGAAACGATAAAGTGATGAAGAGAGTTATCCATTTTTACAAGGAAAAATTTGACCTTTTATTACTAAAGGACATTTTCTCGAGGATTTTAAGGGTGACATTACAACAGAATAACTACAACATGGCAACTCGAATACTTGACAATTTATTTTCCTGGTAGTAATATTTGTTCATCTTATAACATATGTTAGTTAACAAATGTCAAATAGGATAAAGTGGATAACAAAGAGTTAAAACAGGAAAGACTAATGATTCAGGCAGCCAAGCTTTTTTACCAGGATGGTTTAAGCATGGTAGAAGCGAGTGAGTTGTTAGGTATTTCCCGCCAAAAATTTTCTCAACTGGTTAAAATGGCAAAGGAGACGGGAGTAGTCCAGATAAAGATTTTAGATCCAGAAGAGAATAGAATATTAGAATTAGAAGAAGCTCTTAAAAACCGATTTGCTTTGAAAAAAGTTAGAGTTGTAGAAGTATTTTCTGACCAAGGTGAGCTTGTCAGAAAAAGCGTGGGAGAAGCTGGGTTTAGACTACTGTCAGAATTAGTAAAACCAGGAGATAAAATTGGGATAGCCTATGGCAGAACTCTTTACCAGTTAGTTTTATTTGCGAGACCCATCAACTGCCCTAACCTGGGAGTTGTCCAGTTAATGGGAGGACTGAGCCGGATATCGGTCGATGTTGTTGCTACTGAAATTCCTCGAAGATTGGCCAACATATTAGATGCTCAGGTATACTATCTTATGGCTCCTGCTTTTACTAAAGACCAAGCTACCCGGGATGCTATACTTCAAGACGAGAATGTTCAGGCCACTCTCCGAGAAAAGATTGATATTGCTTTGGTAGGGATTGGCAACCTCTCTCCCGAGGCTACTTTGATTAGAACTGAGACTATTACTCAAGCAGAGCACCAGGAGCTTTTAGATAAAAAAGCAGTAGGAGACGTTTGTGGAATATATTTTGATGTTCAAGGAAGAATAATCGATTTTCCTGGTAACCAAAGAAGAATTGCTCGTTCCTTGGAGGACTTAAAAAAGATCCCCTTTGTGGTAGGAATAGCCGGAGGATTAGATAAAACTCAAGCTATTTTAGGGGCTCTAAGAGGAGGTTTGGTTAATGCCCTGGTAGTAGATAAAATTACAGCTGAGAGGCTGTTAAAATTAGAAGAGGAGGAATAACCTTGGAAGGAGTTAATTTCAGTACAGATTTTTCTCTGGAAGGGAAAGTAGCTTTAGTTACCGGAGGAGCTCAAGGGATTGGTAAAGCAATAGCTCTACTCTTTGCCCAGAAGGGGGCAGATTTGATCCTGGTGGA
>NZ_JAAYFP010000212.1:0-23020 GCF_012728195.1 Candidatus Sordicultor fermentans | reverse complement strand
TCTCAAAAGTTAATAACGAAGGAGAAAATAAAAATATCGCTCCTACAATGGGTTGACACTATCATAGAGCTCATTATCTATTGACAGGTTTATTGATTACAAACTATACTTAGTGTCGAAATTTAGGAAGCAATTTGGCACTTATCAAACAAGATTATTTTTGTGTTTTTTGATCTCGGTATTATGATTTTTTTATGATTTAAAAGAAGCTTTAAGAGTTTTTTCAGGAGCCGAGAGAAATAGCTTTGAAAATATCTCATGTTTTAAGCGGGTTTTGTTAGGGTGTAAGGAAGCAGGAAACAAGTTCCCTTATAAACTCCTGGGGTGGGGATGATAAGGGTGTGTTTTACTGCTTCTTTAATTTTCTGTACTCAGTTTTACCAAAACTAATTAGTAGGAGGGACCACCATGAAAAAGTTCGTTAAACTCTTAAGTGTTTTTCTACTCTCTTGTGTTACTCTATTTCTTACCGTTTCCCTGGCTGTGGGGCAGCAATCCGGGCCGGTGAAATTGAGCATTATTGATGTAGCAGGAAACTTACAGCTTACCCAGACGGCTATTGAGGCTTTTAAGGAAGCTCATCCGGAAATAGTTTCTGATATTGAATTCATGAAAGCAACCGCTCCAGAGCTTCCCGCAAAAATTAAAGCACAACAAATGGCTGGTAATGTGATGACTACGATGGTATTAACTGGTTATGATGCAATGGCAGCTGGCCTGGAAATGGGAATTTGGGAAAATTTATATCCTACATACGATTCATACTTTCCAGACCTGGAAGATCGTTACCTTCCTGGTGCAAAAGGAGCTTTTGATCTTTTTGAGGGATATGGTATTGTTGTAACGCATTGCCCGGGCGGACCAATGTTTACTTATAATCCAGAAAAGGTCGAAGACGTTCCGACTACAGCAGAAGAATTATTGGAGTGGGCAAAAGCTAACCCGGGAAAATTTTTATATCCCAGACCGGCTAATTCTGGACCGGGTAGATGCCTGTTACAGGGGCTACCTTATATCCTGGGAGATGAAAATCCAAAAGATCCGAAAACCTGGGAGAAAACCTGGGATTACTTGCAGGAGCTCGATAAATATATTGATTACTATCCTACCGGCACAGCTATTGCTTTTAGAGAATTAGCTGAAGGCACAAGATGGATTATAGCAAGCCATATTGGTTGGGATGTGAATCAGCGTATTCTGGGAGTTATACCGGCTAACTTTAGAGGATTCTTTTTAGAGAATACCACATGGCTTACAGATTGTCATTTTATGTGCATGCCCAAAGGTCTTAGCGAAGCGCAGAAAGAAGCAACATTAGCTTTAATGAGCTGGCTACTTGAGCCTGAATCTCAAGCTCTCACCTATGATGCCGGATATTTCTACCCCGGGCCAGCTATAAAAGATGTTCCTCTTTCTTTAGCTCCTAAGGAAATTCAAGATAATATTGAGGCTGCGCTGTATCCCGAATATGATATAGTTATTCAAGAATTCCCTTCAACCACACAGCTCGGGGCAAAGGAATTAGTTGAGGCCTTTGAGATGTGGGATAAGCTGGTGGGAGCAAAAGTAAAATAAAACGTTCGACGGATTTAGTGTGGAGATCCAGAGGGATCTCCACACTTTTTTAAATGAAAGAAATGGGGTGGTGGATACAGTGAAGGATTTTAAGGAAATTAAAATAAAGGATTTAAATAAGAGTTTTGGGGCGAATCAAGTCCTTCACGACTTTAATCTAAATGTTGAAAAAGGAGAATTTGTAACACTATTAGGGCCTTCTGGTTGTGGCAAGTCTACAACTTTACATTGTCTTGCTGGTTTGGTTCCCATAGATAGTGGCGAAATATATATTGATAATGAATGTATAGATGATGGTACAAAAGGTATTCCTCCCGAGAAAAGAGGATTTGGATTGGTTTTTCAGAACTATGCTTTATTTCCTCATTTAAGTGTTTTTAATAATATAGCCTTTGGTCTTCAAATAAAAAGATTATCCAAGAATGCGATTAAAGAAAAAGTTCAAAATGCGCTAAAAATGGTTCGTCTTGAAGGATATGAAGATAAATATCCCCGGCAATTGTCTGGTGGTGAGCAACAAAGAGTAGCAATTGCGCGTTGTATCGTGATGGAGCCAATGCTAATGATGTTAGATGAACCATTATCAAATCTTGATGCCAAACTCAGGATAGAGATGCGCTATGAATTAAAGACCTTGCATGAAAAACTTCACATAGCCTCTATATATGTGACTCATGATCAACAAGAAGCTTTAGCTCTTTCCGACAGGATTGTAGTGATGAAAGATGGGAAAATTCAACAAATAGGACCACCAGAGGAAATTTATTGCCAGCCCTCAAATTTATTCGTTGCCGATTTTATGGGATTTCGTAATATATGGCCGGCGAATATTAAAGAAATAAGTTCTGAAAATGAGGTGGTTATCAATGTGTCGGGTTTTGAATTAACTATTAAAAATGGCTCTATAAAAAAGGCTGATTATTTGAACAATTTAGAAATTGGTGCTCCTGTTTTTACTGCCGTTCGTCCTGAGGATATTCAGGTTGGCAATGGACCAGTGAATTCTTTAAGGTGTAAAAGTGAGGTGGTCGAGTATTTAGGAGAAATCAGACATATAGGTGCGTTAATAAATGAAGATGTCCGTATAGATTTACGCACCGGAGAAGCAGGAGAGGAGATAAAAAGTGATGGTATCATAGAAGTCTGGATTCCTCCCGGAAAGATTCTTCTTTTCTCACAAGAAGGAGATAGAATGCTATGAAAGAAGAAAAACATATTATCTTTCTGTTTTTTCTACCGTCAATAATCTTTTTAGCAGTTTTGTTTATCTACCCATTTTTATACGGGTTTTACTTGAGCTTTACCAATGAAGAAGGGGAGTGGACTTTAGAAAATTATTTAACTTTTTTTAAAGATCCCTGGGAAGTTAGAACTATCTGGACTACATTTAAAATAGCTTTACCCGCCACTTTAATCAGTATATTGCTTGCCATTCCATTTTCATATTATATGAGACATGGAATAAAAGGAGAAAGATTAATTAGTTTTTTTCTCATTCTTCCTGTTACCTTAGGAACAGTACTGGTTGCAGAAGGAATGCTCTCATATATGGGACCGGCAGGGTGGCTTAATCAGTTTTTAAAAGCCATTGGAATTATTAAGGAGCCGTTGAGACTGACCCATAATTATACCGGGGTAGTTCTGGGTTTAATCATCCATAATTTTCCTTATGCCCTCTTGATGCTTCTTGGCTACGTATCGGGGATAGATCCAAACCTTGAGAAAGCGGCTCAAATTTTAGGTGCAGATGGATGGTACATTTTTAGAAAAGTTATTTTTCCTTTATGGGTTCCCGGAATCGCTATGGCATTTTCTTTGAATTTTGTGATGGCTTTTTCCGTATACCCCACAGCAGTACTATTAGGCCAACCTTCTGGCCCTACAAGGGTGATGTCTATTTCTGTTTTTCACTGGGCTATGGAAAAGTTTAATTTTAATGTAGGTTCTGCTATAGCTATGGTTATGGGTTTAATTGAGTTAATTGTCATTTTGGTTGTGATGTCTTTGAGACAGAGGATGTTTAAGGGCGGTTCAATGGTGGGGAAAGCCTGATAGGATGCGAGGGGGTAATAAATGAAAAAGAAAATTAGAATATCGGGAGTGTTGTTTTATATAGCTTTAGCTGTTTTTATCATAAATATTTTAGGAATATTAGGAACAGTAGTGTTGAATTCTGTAGGCAAGGAATGGTATGGAGGAATTTTTCCTAAGTATTTTACTTTAGAATGGTATAGTTATATGGCTAAAGATCATGATCTTCCTCAGCTTCTTTTTGTTACATTTGCTGTAGTTATATCAGTGACGGCTATTGCTTTGTTAATAGGGATTCCTACCGCTTATGGACTGGCAAGATATGATTTTAAATTTAAAGGGCTTCTGCTCTCCATGTTGCTTTTACCAATGTTGATTCCTCCAATGACTTATGGAATTCCTCTGGCAGCCATGTTATACAAGGTAGGGTTAGCTACAAAAATAAGCGGGGTTATTATTGCTAATTTGATACCTATTGTGCCTTTCGTCATACTCATTTTGACTCCGTTTATAGAACAAATCGATCCTAATATTGAATCTGCAGCAAAAATTTTGGGAGCGGGAAGATTCCAGACCTTTCTCAAGATATTAATTCCTCTCTCGCTACCTGGAATTTTCACAGCATCTATACTTTCAATAGTTAGAACTATTGCCATGTTTGAACTAACGTTTCTTGTAAGTGGTCCCAAATCACAAACTATAGTGGTAGCGTTGTATTATGATGCCTATGCAGCAGGAGTGCGTCCACCTCAAGCAATAGATGCCCTTGCTGTAGTTTACTTTTTAATAACCATGACCTGTTTGGTGATTGCCTTGAGATTTGTAAGCCCAACTCAAATGGTGTTCAGATTAGAAGATTAAAATAATAGATAAAATAAAATATGAGCTACCCCGGGAAGGTAGCTCATATTTTATTTATATTACTTCCCATCCAATCCCCAGTATTTCACAAACCATTTTTAATTCTTCTACGTAATCTCCGTAAACAGCATGGACATGGTTGCAAGGAAATTTGTTGATAAAGCTATCAATAGAAGTATCCAGATGGCAAAAAGCATGGGGCCACTCAATCTGGGTTCTGGTCATAATTTCTTGATTGATCTTATCATCAAACCGGACGAATTCTCCGGTGAGAATAGCCATCCAGTAGCACCCATTTTTTCTACCCAGGCGGGCCAGGGTTACTTTACCAGGATGGGCTAAATGGTGAACAGCTGCTCCTCCCGCTGGGAAATAAAATGACTCGGGATAGAAAATCACCTGGGGGAGATTGTCCCGGTAATCGAAGCTGGCTCCAGCAAAATAAGTGGCATGTTGTCCAGAATTACAAAGGTCGAGTATCTGGTGGTCATCATGCCAGTGACGAACATCAGCAAACAAAACTGGAGTTCTGGCTAATTTTTTTAAGATTTCCATAGTTAATGCAGCATCCATATCCGCTTCAGTAGCGCACACAATGGGTTCTTTAGGTCCATCAAAATCATAAGGGTCGTTGAGAAAAGCCTCAGCTATGTCCATGGTGCAAAAGTTGTTGGTAAGTTCAGGTTGTCCTTTAATGCCACAAAAATCAAGATGCATCTCTTCACAAATCTCTTTTACCGCATAGTAAGAGGCAATCTGCTTTTTGAGAATCTCAGGAGTCAATTGTTTACCATCATACACTATTTCACCCACGTTTTCTTCACACCACTGAAAAGCTTTTTCAATTTTTTCTTGAGGAATGGTTTCTGCCTTCCTTACTATTTCCCACTGGTCAATATGTTCTATATCTACTCCGAATATTCTGGCCCATACATCTGCGCCCACAGTGGCAGTATACATCCCCATGGGTCGACCACCAAAACAACCAAATGTTTCCCCTCGCAACGATTTAACACAAGAAGCAGCGTTAATGAAGGTGTTTACTTTTTTCCATACTTTTTTTTCTCCAATATCACCAGAAATCCTCCAGTATGGTATTCCTATGTTAGCCAGTGCTCCTGAGCTGGCCAGCATGCCCACTAATCCGGGGTATCCGGGGTTAATATTGGAGAGGCAAAGATAGGGGGAAGGAGCAAATTGAGCGGCCAAAACGGTAAAATGTGGCCAGGCCCAGATGGCATAGTTAAAAATAGTACAATCCACATCGCTTAACTGCATCTTTTTTCCCGCTTTTACTGCAGTTTCGTTATTCCAGGGGGGTTCGTCTGCTACCACTACTTCATGTCCTTCTTCTTCTAACTTCTTAACCAGGTTATTCTGAAATTGAAGGTTCATGGAAAGAAGTTCCTGGTGGACAGGGGGTCTTCCGTCAGAAAAAGTAATTACACCAACTCTGGCCATCGAAAATCCTCCTTTTTTTTGTTATAAGAAATCGATTGCAGATTGATTTTACTTTATTTTATGAAATTCTGCAAGTTAAATATTTTCTTTCGAATCAGAATTTCTATCCTATATCCTTTGCTTCCGTAGTGTTCTGTTTATCAATTAATATTTTTTTATGCTTGATTCTTGTGTCTGTTTCAACGAAATTCCATATGAGATTGACAAAACAAAAATATAAAAATAGAATATTAGCAAAGAAATCGGTTGCGTAATTATTCAGTTTAAGCAGATCAACTCTGCGGTTTTTAAGGAGGTGGGAGGCGGAAATATAAGATTAACTTCAATTTGCTGCTTGCTGCTTCGGTTTTAGCCTGGTGCACTGTGCCAGCCTGGTGTTCTTTGAGGGAAGAGAAAAAATTTACCCGAAGTTTTGAGGAGGAGTGATAAAATGAAGCGTTTAATTGTAGTTTTGATGATGGGGATGTTAATTTTCAGTTCTGCTTTAGTCTGGGCTGCTCCAGCAGTGCCTCCCAGCCAGATGAAGATATTCTATATTGTAAAGGCCAGTGAGTCTGAGTGCTGGCAAATCGTGCTTGACGGAGCTGACAAGGCAGCTAAACATTTTGGAGTAGAACTTATAGCTCAATCAGCCACTTCTGAGTCCGATGTAGCCAGACAGGTATCTATTTTAGAGACAGCCATTGGTATGGAACCAGATGCTATTGTTATTGCCCCTACAGTGGCTGATGCCCTGGTGCCAGGGATTGAACAAGCGATGGATGCTGGAATCCCGGTTATCATCATTGATAGCGCTGCCAACACAGACAAGTACGTAGCTTATCTGGCTTCTGACAATTATAAAATAGGGCAGATCGCTGCTGATGAGATGGCTAAAGCACTGGAAAAGAAGTTTGGTAAAGCTGAAGGGAAAGTGGCAGGGGTTACTTTTATGTCCGGTGTAGGGTCTCTGGAGGCCAGAAAGGCTGGTTTTCTGGACCGAATTGAAGAAAAATATCCTGACATCCAGGTACTGGAATTCAAGGATGCTCAGGGAAAACAGGGCAATACCCTGGCCATTACTCAAGACGTTCTAACCGGAAACCCAGACCTCAAGGGTATATTTGCTAATAACCAGTACACTGGTGATGAAGTAGTGAGAGCACTCGATATGGCGGGGAGAAAAGATTTAGCAGTAGTGGTGGTGGATTCCGGACCTCAAGAACTCTGGGGTTTAGAAAATGGCTATGTTGATGGCATGATTGTACAGAAACCTTGGAATATGGGTTATGCTGGGTTAGTGTACGGAATTTTAGGTAGAAACCAGGTCCCGGTAGCGAAAGATATCGATACTGGAGTGGTAGTTATTAGCCCGGAAATGTTAGAGACTGGTGAAGCTGATGAATTCCTGAAACCCATCGAATTCCACAAAGATTGGTAAGAATAAAAATGGGTAGCAGGTTTTTCTCTGCTACCCATTTTTATTTTCAATACCAGCAAGAAGGTGAAAGGGAATGACTCAAGAAGCAGTGGTTTTGATGAAAGATATCACCAAGGTTTTCCCCGGAGTTATTGCTCTTCAAAATGTTACTTTTTCAGTTAAAGAAGCTGAGGTAAAAGGCTTGGTGGGCGAAAATGGAGCTGGAAAATCAACCCTTATTAAAATCTTAACCGGTGCTTATGCCCCCGATAGCGGCGAAATTTATGTCTTCGGTCAAAAAATAAACAATATGACTCCTATCTTAGCCGAGCAACTGGGAATATCTGCTGTCTATCAAAATCTGGTGCTGGCAGATCATCTTACCGTTGCAGAAAATATAATGCTGGGTGCTTTGCCAACTAAATGGGGGCTGGTAGACAAATCGGAGATGAACAAAAAAGCTGAGGAAATACTGGCTCAGATCGGTTATCGAGGGATAATAAAACCGGAGGAGAAAGTAGGAAACCTGAGTGCTTCCCAGCAGGGTATGGTAGCCATTGCTCGGGCACTATCTCGAAACGCTAAAATTATCATTTTTGACGAGCCTACTGCTGTTTTAACTGATAGAGAAGTAAAAGAGCTTTTCCGGGTTATCCGCTGGTTAAAAGATAGCGGTCGCTCGGTAATCTACATTTCTCACCGCTTAGAAGAAATTTTTGAACTGTGCGACACAGTTACGGTTCTAAAAGATGGAGCAGTGATGGGAGAAAAAATAGTTAGTGAAACGAACCAGGACCAATTGGTAGCTATGATGGTGGGAAGAGAAGTAAGACATGGAATATTTGATGATACCAGGGAAATAGGAGAAGAAATACTGCGAGTGGAAAACCTCAGCACTAAAAAGTTAAAAAATTGTTCTTTTTCGCTGCGCAGTGGAGAAATAGTTGGTATTTATGGTCTGGTGGGTTCGGGAAGAACAGAGTTGTCCAAAGCTCTTTTTGGAGTTGAACCCATAGAGTCGGGAGAAGTTTTTCTGAATGGGGAAAAAATTTCTTTGCGTAATCCCCGAGAAAGTATCGACCTGGGAATTAATTTAATTCCTGAAGATCGCAGAAGAGAAGGAATAGCTTTGAAGCTTTCTGTCAAAGATAACATTAATCTCCCGGTTTATCCCCGAATTACTAAAATTGGTTTTGTCGATCGCAAGAAAGAAAAAGAAATAGCCCAGACCTATGTTCAACTTCTTTCCATTAAGACTCCTTCTCTATCACACCGGGTGGAAAACTTGAGTGGAGGTAATCAGCAAAAAGTGGTGGTAGCTAAGGGGTTAGCCAGCCAATCCCGGGTCTTTATTATGGATGAACCTACCACTGGAATTGATGTAGGAGCTAAAGAAGAGATTTATCAGCTTATAAATAATATTGCCAGGGAAGGAGCAGGGGTTATTTTTATCTCTTCTTATATGCCTGAATTAATGGCTATCTGTGACCGTATCCTGGTTATGCGGGACGGGAAAATAGTGGCCGATATAGAGCGGAAAGACTTTGATGAAGAGAAAATACTTGCTTTAGCTATAAAATATGAAGCAGCAGCAGGAGGGGAGAACCGTGGAAAGTAGAATAAAATTTTCTTTGAACACCCAGATTGTGGTTTTAATCGTAGCTATAGCCATGTGGATTTTTTTAGGAATAGTTTCTCCCTATTTTTTCACCACTGGCAATATCCAGAGTGTTATGAGGCAGATGACCATTCAGGGAATACTGGGTATTGCCGAGGTAATGGTGATCATTACCGCTGGCATTGATTTATCAGTGGGGGGAGTAGTGGCTTTTGTTAATATTGTCATGTCTAAGATGGTTTCTGCTGGTAGTAATATCGCTTCCACTATTTTATTGGTAATGATGCTTTCTGCCCTCATTGGTTTAGCCAACGGGATGATGGTTTACAACCTCAGAATACCTCCTTTTATAGCTACTTTAGGTATGATGTCAGTATTACGAGGAGCAACTCTTCTAATCTCCAATGGCAGTAATATTTTTGGTCTTCCCCGCAGCATCGCTGATTTTTCTTCTACCAACACTTTTGGCATACCTAATCTTTTCTGGTTTCTTATTTTGTCTGTAGTAATAATAGAAATTGTTCTCCGCTATACCAGCTTTGGTCGCTATGTCTATGCTCTGGGTAGCAACATTGAAGCAGCCAGACTCTCCGGGGTTAATATTCGTAACGTAACTTATGGAGTGTATATTCTGGCTTCCACCTTATGCGGATTAGCCGGAGTTCTGGAGACGAGCCGATTATGGATGGGAGTACCAACCACAGGTACAGGATATGAGCTTGATGCCATTGCTGCTGCTGTATTAGGAGGAGCGAGCCTTATGGGAGCAGAAGGAACTCCTCTTGGTGCTTTCATAGGAGCTTTAGTTATGACTACTATTTACAATGGCTCGGTTTTGCTGAATGTTAATCCCTTCTGGACCAGAATTATTGTAGGCGTTATCCTGGTTGTTACTGTGGCCATTGACCAGTTGAGAAAAGGGAGAAGATAGCTAAAATACTAAGGAGGTAAATATTTTTGAATTCAAGAGAAAGAGTAGTTTCTGCTTTAAATCATCGTCAACCGGATAAGGTTCCAATTGACTTCGGTGGTCATCAGTCATCTGGCATTATGGTTCAAGCTTACCGAGACTTGAGGCGAGCTATTGGCCTACCAGATAGTCCTCTCTATATTTGGGATTTCATTCAACAGTTAGCTATGGTGGAAAAAGACGTATTGGACTTTTTTGGAGTAGATGTAGTCAACTTAGGTCACATTTTTTTACAAAATGAATCGTATTGGAAAGATTGGCAACTTCCTGATGGTACCCCTTGTAAAATTCCTGCTTATATTCCAGTAGAAAAAACTCCTGAAGGATGGATAGTTAGGGGAGATAAAGAACAACCCATCTGCATTCAAAAACCAGGCTGCCTTTATTTTGAGCAATGTTACTTTCCCTTAATAGATAATCCAGATCAAAATTTTGACCAGCTCGAGTATTATTTAAGACAGATTATGTGGTTTCGACTGGGTTCTCCTCCAGCTCCAGCCGGATTTGATGCCGAGGGGCAAGAAGTTTACCGAAAGAGCGCTCTAGAACTTCGGTCTCAGACTGACCGGGCTATCTATGCTACTTTTGGAGGAAATTTATTTGAGGCCGGTGAATTTGCCTTCCGAATGGATAATTTTCTAACTGAAATCGCCCTAAATCCAAAGCGAATTCATAACTTTTTGGACAAACTTTTAGATCGACATTTGAGTAACCTGACTAAATTTTTAGATGCAGTAGGACCTTATGTAGACATAATCGGTTTTGGAGATGACTTAGGAATGCAAAATGGCCCTCAAATCTCTCCTCAGATGTATGGAGAGTTTTTTAAACCCCGTCATGCAGCTATGTGGAACTTGGTAAAAACAAAATATCCTCATCTTAAAGTAGCTCTCCATTCATGTGGAAGTATATACCGTCTCTTGCCTGACTTTATTGAGGCAGGTCTCGATATTATCCAACCAGTGCAAATCACTGCCCGGGAGATGGAGCCACAACGCCTTAAAGAAGAATTCGGCAAGGATATAGTTTTTTGGGGAGGAGGTTGTAATACCCAGGCTATTCTTCCCTTCGGAACCCCCGAAGAGGTAAGAGAAGATGTGAGAAAAAATCTCTCAGTTTTCGCTCCGGGGGGAGGTTATGTGTTCCAACAAGTACATAATATTATGGCTGGTGTTCCCCCAGAGAATATTATCGCCATGTTCGACGAAGTTAATAAGTTTCGATACTAAATTATAGTGAATAACTTATATTTCAGGTAACATTTAGAATTAAAGTGCAGGATTTTGTACAGAGGGAGAATCATAAGGTAATGCATTAAAGCAACCGATTTCACAAATTACTTCAAATTTAACAATATTACCAAAATATTAAGGACTATAATTGCCGACAAAAAGCTGTTGTCAATGATACAAAATTATTAGTAATCGATTGCTTGACAAAATTAAGTGAACGGTGTTAGCATAATGATTAAAGTTTTTTGTTATTGAGGAGGGACTATGTCTAAGGAAATATTGCGTGTTGAGAATATAACTAAAAAATTTCCAGGAGTAGTAGCCTTAGATCGAGTTTCCTTCGATCTGAGACGAGGCGAGGTTCATGCTCTCGTAGGAGAAAATGGTGCGGGAAAATCAACCTTGATGAAGATATTAAGTGGGGTATATCAGCCAGATGAAGGAACCATCTATCTTAATGGCCAACCGGTTGTTTTCCGTGATCCTGTAGAAGCTCAGCGAGCCGGTATTAGTATTATTTATCAGGAACTAAATCTGATGCCTCATTTGACAGTTGCTCAGAATATCTTCATCGGTAGAGAGCCCCTCAAGAGGGGTGGTTTCATCGATGACAAGAAGATGAGTGAAGACGCAGCCACCATCCTCAGTCAGCTTCGTGTAGATATTGATCCCGATATCCCCGTTCATATGCTTCCTCTTTCCAAAAGGCAAATGGTTGAAATAGCTAAAGCTTTGTCTCATCAAGCAGAAGTTTTTATTATGGATGAGCCTACTTCAGCTCTAACTGAATCGGAGATTGAAGAATTATTTAAAGTTATCCGTCGGCTTCGAGACCGAGGGGTAGGTATTATCTATATTTCTCATCGACTTGAGGAATTAAAACATGTTGCAGATCGAGTAACTGTACTGCGGGATGGGAGATACGTAAGTACTGATGAATACCAATCAGTTACGACTGATCAGATTGTACGTAAGATGGTGGGGAGGTCTTTGCAGGAGAAATTCCCACCGAGAACCTCAGTTCCCACGGATAAAAAAATATTAGAGGTTCGAAACATATCCAGAGCGGGAGTATTACATGATATCTCTTTTGATCTTTATCAGGGTGAAATTTTAGGTATAGCTGGACTTGTAGGGGCGGGAAGAACTGAGCTGGCCCGGGCAATTTTTGGAGCGGATCCAAAAGATGAGGGCGAGATTTTTCTTTTTGGAGAAAAAATTAATATTTCTTCACCAGCTGACGCTATTCGTGCTGGAATTGGTTATCTTCCAGAAGATAGAAAATTAGCTGGCTTGGCACTTGAAATGCTGCTTACTGAAAATATTACCTTAGCCAATACTGAGGAGATATCTAATAGTTTAGGAATAATCTCTAATAAAAAAGAAAAGCAGGTGGCCGAACATTATGTAAATGAACTTGATATCCGCACTCCCAGTGTTTTTCAGGTGGTAAAAAATCTTAGCGGTGGTAATCAGCAAAAAACGGTTTTAGCAAAGTGGCTATTTCGTAAAGCTAAAGTGTTGATTTTTGATGAACCTACCAGAGGAATCGATGTTGGAGCTAAATATGCCATTCATAAGCTTATTGATAGTTTGGCTAAAAACGGAGTAGGAATTATTATGATTTCTTCTGAGCTTCCGGAAATTTTAGGTATGACCGATCGAATTTTAGTTCTTCATGAGGGGCGGTTAGTCGGGACTCTTCAGACAAGGGAAACTAATCAGGAGGAGATTTTGAACTACGCTGCCGGTTTAGCTTCTAATACTTCTGACAAAACAGAAATAACCTTATAAAGGAGGGTTAAGTTATGGCTGAGACGGTATCACAGATGGAAAAAGTAAGGAATATGATGCAAAGGTTCATTGCGGTTGCTGCGCTTATAGCTTTATTTATTGTTTTTTCGTTAGTTACTGATAGATTTTTTACTATTCAGAATATTCTCACAATTGCCCTTCAAACCAGTACTCTGGCCTTTATGGGTATAGGAGTGACTTACGTTATTATCACTGGAGGCATAGATTTAAGCATTGGTTCAGTGGTTGCCCTGAGTGGAGTGGTGGCTGGTTTGGCAGTACGAGCTGGGATGCCAGTATTAATTGGTTTTTTGCTTGCCTTGCTGGCTGGCATAGCTTGTGGGGCGGCCAATGGTCTTATGGTTACAAAATTAAATCTACCGCCTTTTATTGCTACTTTAGGGATGATGCAAATAGCTCGAGGTATTGCCCTATACGTGACCGGAGCCCGAGCAGTAGCTGGTTTACCGGAGGAGTTTGGTATATTAGGCAATGGCGCTCTTTTTAGGACTACCACCACGTTACCCAATGGTCGAGTAGTTACTAAATTTCCTGGCATTCCATATCCGGTTATTATTATGGTCATAGTTGCCATTATTTTTGATTTTGTGCTCAAGCATACTCGTTTGGGGCGTTTTACCTATGCAGTAGGTTCTAACCAAGAAGCTGCCCGCCTCTCGGGATTAAACGTTAATAAGACCAAGATCATTGCCTATATTATTTCGGGAGGTTTAGCTGGTTTAACAGGAATTGTGACTATGTCTCGTATTGTAACTGCTCAACCCAACGCCGGGGTAGCGTACGAACTTGATGCTATAGCTACTGCGGTTATTGGTGGTACCAGCCTTATGGGAGGGGCAGGTACTATCTCCGGCACTATGATTGGAGCTTTTATTATTGGAATCCTGCGTAACGGACTGAACATGCAAGGAGTATCCTACTTTATTCAGCAGGTGATTATTGGTTTAGTTATTATTGCTGCAGTGGCGGTAGATCAGCTCCGAAAACGAGAGGGTTAGGTTTATAGGGAGAGTAGAAAGGGGCAGATTTTAGTCCTTTTGTACATTAAAAAAACATATAAAAGGAGGAAGGTTTACAATGAAGGGTTTTAAGTTATCTTTAGTAGTATTCTGTGTGGGTTTGTTATTTCTTTCAACTTCGGTTTTTGCTCAGGAAGCAGTTAGTGGCGAAATCGCAGTTATCGTGAAAGAGGCAACTTCGAGCTTTTGGCAAAACGTGGAAGTAGGCGCGTCGGACGCAGAAAAAGAATTAGTTGCTCAAGGAGAACAGATTAAAGTTTCATTTCTCGGTCCCGCTGCTGAAACAAAAATCGAAGAGCAAGTTAACCTGGTGGAAAATGCTATAAACCGGAATGTCTTGGCTATCGTTTTAGCTCCTTCAAGCCCTGATGCGCTTGTTCCTGCAGTAAAAAAGGCTAATGAAGCTGGTATACCAGTAGTAATTATTGATTCGCTTTTGAATTACGAAGAGGGTTATGTTTCTTTCCTGGCTACTGACAACCGAGCTGCTGGAGTTCTTTGTGCGGAGGAGCTAATTAAACGAGCCGGGACCGAAGGTAAAGTAGCAGTCATGTCTTATGTGCCGGGAGTTGGTAGCGAAATTGGCCGGGTAGGCGGTTTTATCGATACTATTGAAGAAAAGACTAATATGGAAATCGTGGGGCCTTTCTATTCTCAATCTGACATGGTGACTGCTCTTAACCAGACCACCGATGTATTAGCAGCTAATCCTGACCTTACTGCTATCTTCGGTGCAAACGAACCTACCGCAATTGGTATGGGACGGGCAATTGAGCAAGCTGGTTTAGCCGGTCAAATTGTAGCTATTGGATTTGACGGTAATAAAGATCTGCAAGAAATGGTGCGGAATGGTACTCTTCAAGGTATTGCAGTACAAAACCCCTATCGGATGGGTTATGATGGGGTGAAAATTGCTTTAGCTGCTGCTAAGGGGGAAGAGGTGCCTAAATACATAAACACGGGAGTAGTTTTTGTAACTAAAGATAATATTGATTCAGAAGAGGCTCAACGCGTATTGTATTAATCGTATTAATCGGCAGAAACCTGGTTTGGTCGGGCGCCAATCCGAACCCGGCCAAGCCAGGTGCTTTTTTTATGCATAAATAAAAACCGGGAGGTGGTAAAAAAAAGTTTATGATAAGGTTAGTGTTAATTAAATAAATTATTAATAGATTAATGGAGGTAAATCATGAAAAAAAGAGGATGGTCGATTAAAAACTTGTTTTGCGCAGGATTGATGGGATGCTTTATTTTTGTGATGGCGACCACAGGTTTTGCCCAAGAAGGGGATGGATACTTTTTTGGTTTAGCTACTCATCGAGTGGTTAACGTTTGGGAAGCTCTGTTTGTAAAATCCTTCGAGTGGTACTGTGAAGATCACGGTTATAAGTGTACTTCTATGGAAGCTGGAAACGATCCTGCTACTCAAATCACTCAAGTTAGACGAATGGTGGATATGGGGGTAGATGGATTAGTAATTGGTGCGGTTGAATCTACCGCCCTAATTCCAGCAGTAGAGTATGCTAAAGAGCATAATGTGCCAGTGATTACTGCTAATGTAGATATTTATTCACCCGATGTTCTTCTTTACATTGGTTTTTCAGGCTTTGAGTCCGGGAAAATATTAGCTGAAGAAATAGTTAAGTATCTCCGAGATGAAGTTGATCCAATTGGCGAGGTAAAAGGGACTGTTTTAGAAATAAGAGGAACCATGGGCAGCGCTACTGGAGAAGACAGGCATAATGGATTTGTAAGCGTATTGGATGAATATCCTGAAGTGAGAGTAATCACCGTAGTGGGAGATTGGGATATGGCTCAAGCCAAAACCGCGGCAGAGACTGTACTTCGAGCATATGAGGTAGATGCAATTTATGGAGGTAATGGACCGATGGCCATGGGAGCAGTAGGAGCCATAGAAGCATTGGGCAAAAACCCCCAGGACTACTTTGTTGCCACCATAGATGCTTTACCCGAAGTGTTAGAAGCCATTGGTGAGGGGAAAATAGATGTAGCTTTAGATCAACCATGTCCATTTTATACTCCTCTTGCTGTGTACTACTTGGTTGAATTTCTGGAGAAAGGGGAGGAAGCTCTGCCCAAACCGGGGGACATAGTCACTGCTGAGGATGTTAACATTGAGGGAAAAATACACCAAGGAGTAGATATTTGGGCTCACGATGAGATGTGGGCTCCGGCTCCGGTGGTTGAGACGGAATATGGTCATCCTTGGATGCAAACCAGAGGAATTTTGGTCACTAAAGACAATTACACCCTGGAGTCTCTTTGGGCTAATTTTGAGTTAGAAGAATGGTGATTCAGAAGTAAGTTTAAGAGGGGTTTGTCTTGACTACTTCAAACAAATCCCTCTTAAATACTGTTTTTTGAAAGAAGTGCTTTCTGAGAAAAAGAAGTAAGGAGAACATACAGAAATGAATTCAAAAAAGCTAAAATTGTTCTTCGTTGATAATATGATTTGGGTAATATTGCTTGGAGTGTTTCTTTTCTTTGGAATAATAAAACCGCGTACATTTCTCACGTTTCAGAATGTTCATTTTATTCTCTATGTTTCATCGATGATGGGTTTTTTAGTTTTTGCCGAAACTATTTGTCTTTTAAGTGGTAATTTTGACTTATCCATAGGGGAAATTGCTGGCTTCTCAGCCATGGTTACAGCAGTTATCACGGTTAAAAGTGGTCTTCCAGGATATTTGGGTATTATTTTAGTTGTCCTTATAGGAGGGTTATGTGGGGCGTTTAATGGATTGTTAGTGGGGAAAATCCGTTTAAACCCTTTTTTGGTTACTCTTGGAACCTCTATTATGTTTGATTGGCTTACCATGGTAGTTCGGAGGGGTTCAGTTCTCGGTTTACCAGCTGTATATCTCGCTCCGGGCGGAGCGCGTGTATTTGGCGTGTATTTAGCTATTTTTATTCTTTTAGGATTTGCTATTTTGCTGGCGTTCGTTTTGGCTAAAACTATTTGGGGTAGCAATCTCTATTCAGTGGGAGGAAACATTGAAGCTACTAGAAGATGTGGAATTAATACGGATAAGGTAGTTTTTTCAGCTTTCGTTGTAGCTGGAATGCTGGCTGGTATTTCCGGACTGCTTTACACCGGGTATATGGGAGTTGCCACTTCTAATCTGGCTGATGGCACAGTATTTATGGCATTTGCTGGTGCGGTTATAGGTGGAGTAAGCCTTACTGGAGGAAGAGGCTCTATCTTGAATGCACTTGGTGGGACGCTACTACTAGGAATTATCGAGGCCGGACTTACTATGATGGCAATTGACCCGGCCTGGCAAGGAACTTTCACCGGAGTATTAGTGTTAGTTGCTATTTTGCTAAACCAGAGTAGACAAATCTTGAGAGATCGAATTTTGATGGGTGAAATGTAGATTTCAGGAGGTGAGAATTTGTGGAAATCCCTTTGATTAAGATGGAAGACATCCACAAATGGTTTGATAGAACTTATGCTTTGAGGGGAGTAAACTTTGAAATATATAAAGGAGAGGTTGTAGGGTTAATCGGAAGCAATGGGGCGGGAAAATCAACTTTGATAAAGATATTATCTGGAGTCTTTCCTCCTTCGAAAGGAAGGATTTTTTACCATGACGAAGAAATAGAAATTAAAACTCCTAAAGATGCTATTGATTTGGGAATAGAAACGGTGCACCAAGATTACTCCCTCGTTGGGGAGAGAAACGTCGCTCAAAATATTTTTCTAGGTCGAGAATTGGTTAGGTCTGCTGGTTTTATCAAAGTGTTAGATACCCAAAAAATGGAAGAAGTAGCTAGTCAAAAAGTAAGAGAATTGGGATTAAACATTTCCTCCCCAACTCAAGAAGTACGGTTTCTCTCTGGGGGTGAAAGACAGGGGATAGCCATAGCTCGAGCTATGCTTTTTAAGGCTACCCTGGTAATTTTAGATGAACCTACTACTGCTTTATCAGTAAAAGGGTGCCGTCAAGTATTAGATTTTATTTCTCAGTTAAAGAAAAATGACATAGCATGCATCTTTATTGACCATAACATTGGTCGTATATTTCCTTTAGCTGATAGGTTTGTAGTTATGTCTCATGGCCAAATAATTGAAAATGTTTTGAGAGAGGATACGTCGGTTGAAGAGATCGAGGACTTGTTAGTTTCTTGCTGAGTCAAATGTTAAATTTGCTTTCTTAATAAAGATACACTCGAGTGGATGTTCCATCATTTGCTTGCAAGTATTTTATGCGCATACATAAGGGAGGAGGAAAACCTTGCTTTACGGATTTAATGGGAAATTATTACGAGTTAATCTTTCTACTGGAGAAATTAGAAATGAAGCTATTCCAGATGATATTCTAAAGAAGTATCTGGGAGGGGCAGGGGTAGCCCTCCACTTTCTTTTGAAGGAATTGGATAGGGGGATAGACCCCTTAGGAGAGAAGAATAAGTTAGTTTTCTCTTTAGGTCCGGGTGCGGGAGTGAAAGCTCCAGGGATGGATATGCATATGGTTTTATCTAAATCTCCCCTCACTGGAGGAGTCGGGGAATCACAAACTCCTGGTTGGTGGGGGCCACGCTTAAAAAAAGCTGGCTGGGACATGATAATAATAGAAGGAAGAGCAATGTATCCTTCTTTCTTGGTAATAGATGATGACAGGGTAGAGCTGAGAGGAGCAGACTATCTGTGGGGCAAGGATACTCATACCGTTCAAAAGATTCTGGAAAAAGAACTGGGCAAAGACTTTAGCATTGCTCAGATTGGGCCGGCAGGAGAAAATTTAGTGCGATTTGCTTCTATCGTTTGTGACCTTATATTTATTAATAACCGCATGGGTATGGGAGCGGTAATGGGGTCTAAGAACCTGAAAGCGATAGCAGTGAGGGGGACTAAAGATGTTCCGGTAGCAGATGAAAAAACACTGGAAGAAATATACCATTATTTTGAAGATAACTTTTTGACCAATCCTCTCAACTTTTTAACTACTCAAGAAGGTATTGCTTCTGCTGTGCCTTCCTCTAATCAGGATGGCCTTTTTTCGGTTCGTAATGCTCAAACCAGCTTTTTACCTGGAGGGGAAATATATAGCGTGGGGAGTTTTTCAGGAGGGGGGAGTTTAGAATCAGTTCCTTGCTTCTCTTGCCCTGCTCGGTGTAAGAAAAAAGTGGTAGGCAATAATAAGATAGAAGGACATTATGGAGCTCCTTCTATGGAAAGCATAGTGGATTTCGGTTTTACTTTGGATTTAATAGACCCGGACTTTATTTTTCAGCTTCATGAATTTTCTCGAAAGTATGGTTTTGATACCACTTCCTCAGGAGTAACCCTTGGTTTTTTAGCTGAATGCTTCGAAAAAGGGTTAATTTCTAAAGAGGAGACGAGAGGGATAGAAATTAGTTTTGGTAAAAAGGAGGGGATTTTACCTCTTTTAGAAGACATGGTAAAAGGGAAAGGCTGGGGAAATGAGGTAGGGAAAGGGGTTAAATATTTGAGCAGTATTTTGGGGAAGGAAACTATTCCTTTTGCTTTAGAAGTAAAAGGAAAGGAAATACCTCTCCATGAGCCAAGGGTTAAACAAATGCTGGGGCTGGGGTATGCCATATCACCCTCTGGTCCTGACACTTTTGTAGTAGAACACGATACCGATTTTGACGAAAATGCTCCTCAGCTTTTCCTGGATAATATCCAGGCTTTAGGACTTTTAGAAAGATTACCTGCTCCTTCCCTGGAAGCCAAAAAAGTGCGAATGTTTTATTACCTTAATCAAGTTTTCAGTTTTATGGATGCTCTGGGTCTTTGTATATTTGCTTTTGCTCCCTGTAGATTTTTGCCTTTTTCTTTGATTTCTCCCCTAATACAGGCTATAACCGGCTGGGAAATGAGCCTTTTTCGATTGATGAAAATAGGGGAGACGAGAATACAGCTGGAGCGATTGTTTAATCTTCAGGAAGGAATAGAAAAAAAGGAAGATTGGTTGCCAGAGAGATTTTTTGAGCCGGTAAAGAGTGGTCCTTGCCGGGGTTTGCGCATTAATCCTCGGGATTTGAAAGAAGCTATAGAACTTTTCTATTCTTTTGCTGGATGGAATATAGATGATGGATTCCCCGAGAGAGGGAAATTAGAAGAGTTAGCTCTTACCGATTATTTGTAAAGAAGTGAAAAAAGGTGGAAAAAGTAGAGAAGAAAATTGAGCGAGTAATAACTGCTCTCCGGGATAGAAGAGAACCAGATCGAGTGCCTCTGGGTGATTTTTACTGGACCGAATTTTTAAATAGATGGAGAGAAAAATTTAATCTCCCCCCTGATACTGATATTTATGAATATTATGATTTAGATGTAAAAGTTATTTCTCCCAATATGGATCCCAAAGTGGAGAGCTGTCAAATTATTGAAGAAACGTCAGAATATGTTGTTTTTAAAAGTGGTTTTGGGTGCACTGTTAAAAAAATGTTTGCTGCTCCGATGCCCATGTTTTTAGATTTTGAAGTGAAAAGCGCTGATGAGTTTGCCAAATTTACCTTTGATGACCCTCGAGATGACCGTCGCTATTTTGATAAACGCTGTGATATTATTAACTGTGGAGATAGTTTTGGGACTATAGAAAGTTATGCTGAAGCTATAGAGAATAATAAGAATAAATTCTGCATTTTTGGCTCTATATGTGAGCCTCATGAAACTATGTGGCGTATCCGGGGAACTGAAGGGCTACTACTTGATTTAGCTCTTTTTCCTGATAAAGTTAAAGAATTTGCCATAAGATGTACTGACTTTATGCTGGGAATTGCTGAGCGCCAAATTGAGCTGGCTAAACCTGTAGGTATGGTTATCTGGGGAGATGTAGCTTATGATAAAGGAATGTTTTTTTCCCCTCGTCTGTGGCAAGATATTTACTTTCCCTGTGTAAAGAGAATTTGTGATTTTTTACATGAAAAAGATTTGATAATTGTTTATCATGGATGTGGCAGAAGCTTAGAAATAATGGAAAATTTAATAGAGGCAGGAATAGATGCTTATAACCCATTAGAAGCTAAAGCTGGTATGGACCCGGTAGAGCTAAAGAAAGAGTTTGGTGATCGTCTTTCTTTTTGGGGTGGAATTGACACTCGTCTCCTGGGCTACGGAACCTGGGAGGAAATAGAAAAGGAAGCTCTTTATAAATTGCAAGCTGCTCGAGGAGGAGGGTATATGCCCGCTTCAGATCACTCAGTGGCCAGTAATGTTGACCCCTTGATTTATGATAGATTAATAAGCCTTTTGAAAGAGAAGGGAAAGTATCCCATAGAGCCTATAGCGTGAACAAAAAAGAAAAAATATATAAAGTAAAATAGTTAAAAGCGATTATGTTGGGGAAAAACCTCTTAGCATTTCTGTGGTATAAGATTAAAAATTAAGAGATAATGCAAAAAACTACTGAGAGAGAAGAAATCTCTCTTAGTAGTTTCAATCGGGAGGCTTGAATGGCTACTATATATGATATAGCTAAGCTGGCTGGAGTGTCACCAGCCACAGTGTCCAGAGCTCTAAATCAAAAAGGTCAAGTAAAGGAGGAAACCAGGAAAAAAATTCTGGAGATAGCTGAAGAGCTCAACTATTCTCCCAACTACCTGGCGCGGAGTTTAAAAAAGAAGCGAACCTTTACCATTGCTCTTATTATTTCTGATGTGACCAATCCCTTTTTTACCACTCTGGCTCGAGGAGTAGAAGATAAAGCTTCTGACCAGGGATTTAATACTATTTTTTGTAACACTGATGAAGATCCAGCTAAAGAGAAAGAATATATAGACTTAATGCTGAAAAAAAGAGTAGACGGATTGGTAGTAGCCAGTTGCAGCAATGGGGATACTTTACGAGGTTTAAAAGAAAAAGAAGTTCCTGTGGTTTTAGTAGATAGAAAAATAGAAGATTTTGATGGAGATTCAGTAGTGGGGGACAGTAAAGAAGCAGCTTATGAGCTAATCCGGCACTTGACAGAAGTTCATGGTTTTCGAGAAATAGCTATGATTACCGGTCCCGTTACCATCTCTACCAGCAAAGATAGAGTGGCCGGATACCAGAGGGCTTTGCAGGAAGCAGGAATCCCGGTGAAGCCAGAATGGATCATGATGGGTTCTTACAAGGAGGATTTTGGCTATCAAATAGCTACCCGGTTCTTCAGTGAAAAGAAAAAGTTGCCTCAAGCAGTATTTGCCGGAAACAATTTTATAGCTATCGGCATAGTTAGAGCAGCAAGAGAAAGGGGAATTAAAATTCCTGAAGATTTAGCTTTAGTTGTTTTTGATGATTTAGAATCTGCCTCTCTTCTTTACCCTTTTCTCACTGTAGCCAAACAACCCGCCTACACCATGGGGAGTTTAGCTACTCAATTTCTTTTAGAAAGGATTGAAAAAAGGGAAATTCGCGAAAAAAGGGAAGTAGTCTTAAAAGTAGAAACTATCATCCGTCGTTCCTGTGGATGTAAGGGGAGTGAAAATAATGACTTCTAAAGAGAGAATGATTTTAGCTTTAAATAAGGAAAAGCCCGATCGTTTACCGGTTACCGTCCATCAGTGGCAAAAATATCATCTGGATACTTATATGGGAGGGATAAGTGCCTTAGAAGCTTTTGAGAAAACAGGGATGGACGCTGCTATTCAATACTTTATGGATATAGGACAATTCTCCCAGCTTTCCCTTCACGATTTAGAAAAAAATATTTTATCTACTCCAGAGTGGCAAGAAGAAATAAAAGTTATTAAAGCAGACCCGGATGATTTTTTACTCTACCATACTGTTCATACTCCTCGGGGTGTTCTTAACTATAAAAGAGCGGGAAATCTTAAAACTACCTGGATTACTGAATACATGATAAAAAAGGAAGAAGACCTCAATTTGATCAAATACATGCCTGTTCCTCTCCTGGATCTCCAGCCAGTAAATCAGCTCTATGATGAAATTGGAGATCAAGGGATACTGCGGGGTTTTGTCTGGGGAGATCAGGCAGGGTGCTGGCAACACGCTGCCTGTCTTATGGATATTAATGAGTTAATTTTTAAGTGCTTTGATAACCCTAGCTG
>NZ_JAAYFP010000211.1:0-27796 GCF_012728195.1 Candidatus Sordicultor fermentans | reverse complement strand
TCTAAATCTATCTTTAACGCTCGTTTTTCATCCATATTCCAATCTCTCCTGCCCTCATCTTTTGTAGACTAATCCATATTATAATCTAATAGTGGTTAAAAAACACCACTCAATTTTTATTTCAATATTCTATGAAAATGTTACCTGAAGCAATAGCTGTTAGGTTATCGATTCTCTCTTTCTTTCCTTTCCTGGATAGTTTATCATATTTTTAATTTCCCTCATAAATGATCTCTCTTCGTGCCTGCGAGAGATACTTCATCTCTAATCCCCCCCTTAAGAATATTCTCTTAAGGGAATATTAATTTCACTTTGATTTTAGTTGAGGCAATTCGATCTATTGACAAACTTTAGGGAAGACGATACACTACGCTTGTAGTGGTCTGAAAGTCTGAACAAAGGAGGTGAAGGAAATTGGGGGATTTCACATTAATAGATAATTTAAAAAGATTTCCATAAGAAAATATATATTTTTTGTATAATTGCTGATATATCAGATATTAAATATTAACTATTAACTATTATAAGGAAATAGGAGGTGACATGTTTTCTGGTTTTTGATTAAGAGAGAAACTTTAGTTTTTTGAAAAATCTTGAGAAGGGAGTGAGTAGATTGAGGAAGTTTTTTGTATGTTTTTTGATGTTTGTGTTGTTTTTGAGTACTGCAGGAGTTGCTTGGGCTCAGGAGTGGCCAGAAAAGGAGGTAGAAATAATTATTCCCTGGGAAGCAGGGGGAGCCACCGATGTATTGTATAGAGCAGTTGCTAAGTATTTTCCCAAATATGCTAATGGCAAACAATTGATTATTAAGAATGTACCTGGAGGAGGATCGGCTATAGGTTATGGTGAGGGCGCCAAAGCCAGGCCTGATGGTTATACTCTGGTTGCTGCTGTTAACCCTGTTATTACCAGAGCATTAATGGGGCCTGCTCCTTATCATCCTATTGAAAGCTTTGATCCAGTATGTCTGCTGGTAAATAATCCCTGCTATATACTAGTAAATAGTAAATTAAAAAAATGGAACAGTCTTCCCGAGCTGGTTGAGTATGTCAGGGAAAACCCGGGAGTGGTGACGGTAGGTAACAGCGGTGCTGGTGGTGGTAACCATTTGGTGGCATTGTGTTTTGAGAGCGCTTTTGACCTGAAGTTCATTCATGTACCCTTTGATGGCGGAGGTCCCTCCGTTAATGCTTTGCTTGGAGGGCATATTGATACAGTAGTAGCTTCTTCCCCTGAGGGTTTCCCTAACGTAGAAGCCGGTGAGCTGGAGATGCTTGCAGTTTTTGCTGAAGAGCGGCTTGGGAAATTTCCCCAATTTCCTACAGCTCAAGAACAAGGTTATGACTTTACGGCATTCATGTGGAGGGGCGTGGTAGTTCCCAAAGGAGTAGATCCTGAAATTGTAGAACAGATTGCTGAAGTTTTTAAGGCAGTGCTGGAAGACCCTGATTTTCAGAAGGATGCCGAAAACTTAGGGCAAAATGCGCTATATCTTGGCCCAGAGGAGTTCGGAAAGCACCTTGCTTCAGAGTTTGAGCGTTACCAAGAGATTATCACCAAATATGGGCTAGGAGAATTTTACAAATGATTTTGCGGTGTCCCCTTCTACAAGGGGACACCGAGGAGGTATCGCAAAATGGGGAAAGCTGATATTATAATTGGATTTTCACTCTTGTTTGTTTCGGGGTTTCTTCTAATAGGGGCGATGGGGCTTCCTCAAAGCCACGTGGGTATAAGTCCTGGTTTGTTTCCCGCTATTGCTTTGGGGGGTTTGATGGTTTTGAACCTATTTTTAATTTTAAGGGGATTGAAACAAAGAAGGGAAAAGGCGCAGTCTTATTCTGCTTCTTTAAACTTAAATTTCGAAAAAATTAAGAAAATCGCGATTTTTGTGGTCTTTGCTTGGTTGTATATTCTTCTTTTACCTCTCTTGGGATTTGTTTATGCATCAGGAATTTTTTTCTGGGTGATTTTTATTCTTGCCGGAGTAAATCAATGGGGTAAAGCTTTAATCCTTTCTTTTGGGTCGAGTATCATAATGTACTTCGTTTTTTATCGAATTTTTATGGTCGCTTTACCTCGACCTGCTTTACCAATTCCCTATCCTTTTTGAGATAGATATTTCTGGAGGTAGAAAATGGATGTCATTCAGATAAGCCTTGTGGAAGGATTGAGACAAATTCTTGACTTTCAGACTCTCCTGTATATTTTTGGAGGAGTGGTTTTCGGCTTTATAGTTGGTGCTTTGCCCGGTCTTTCAGCTTCGACTGGCATTGTTCTTGTTCTGCCTCTTGTTTATCATATTCCGGCTGCAGAAGCAATAATGATTATGCTCGGAATATATGGAGGAACTATGTTCGCTGGTTCCATACCTGCAATTTTGATTCGTACGCCCGGAACTCCTTCCGCTGCCGCTACTGTCCTTGACGGTTATCCCATGGCCCAGAGAGGAGAAGCAGGTCTTGCTCTTTCAACTTCAGCTATTGCTTCTTTTGTAGGGAGCCTGCTCAGTGCAATAGCTCTTTTCTTGATTGCTCCGCAAATTGCCAGGGTAGCACTTAAGTTTGGCCCACCAGAATTTTTTTCTCTGGTGGTTTTTGGCCTCACCGTTATTGCTAGTGTAACCGGAAAAGATGTCATTAAAGGTTTAATCTCTGCTCTGCTGGGGCTCTTTCTAGGTACTATGGGAATGGATCCCATATCAGGTTATTCCCGATTTACTTTTGGTTCTTATGCTCTTGAAGGAGGGTTACCACTTTTACCGGTAATGATTGGTCTTTTTGCGGTTTCTCAAGTGTTGAGAGACATAGAGGAGGCAGGAATAACTTACCAGGTGATTAATAAAATAGGACGAATTTGGCCTTCCCGGGAAGAGCTGAAAAGAATTTTAGGGGCTTCTCTCTTTGGATCAGCAGTGGGTACATTAATTGGCGCAATTCCCGGTATTGGTGGTTCAATAGCCACTTTTTTAGCATATGGTCAGTATCGCAAGTTCTCTAAAAGAGGAGAAGAGTTTGGTAGCTGAGTGTTAGAAGGAGGTGCTGTTCCAGAATCGGCTAACAATGCCACAACTGGAGGAGCGCTTATTCCCCTTTTAACTCTGGGTATTCCTGGAGATATTGTTACCGCGGTAATGCTGGGAATCTTAATTCTTTTTGGAGTAAATCCTGGACCCATGCTCTTCCGGGAACAACCTGAAGTAGTGAACCGGCTTTTTGCATCCATGTTCGTGATTGCTTTTTTTATTTTAGTGTTGGGGTTGTTTGGAGCGCGATTTTCTCCAAAAATACTCGCCATTCCCAAAAAAATTCTTTCTCCTTTAGTACTTTTGTTATGTGTAGTTGGGGCTTATGCAGATAGTTCAAGTGCTTTTGGAATTACAGTTGCTCTGGTATTTGGAGTGATAGGTTATTTTATGGAGAAGTTTGATTTTCCAGTGGCTCCATTGCTTATCAGTATGATTCTTGGTCCTATTGCTGAGGGAGAATTAGGTCGGAGTCTTCTGATTTCAAGGGGTGACTGGTCAATACTCTTTGTTCGTCCTATTTCGCTTTGTTTTTTAATTCTGGCAGGATTATCGCTGTTCTTTGCCTTTCGAAAAAAAGATTAGAAAGAGGTGGAGACTATGTTGGAGAAAAATAATCTGGATTCTTCCGTAAAGCAGGAGATTCAAGAAAAGTTAGTCCGTCTTCGCAAACTTATAGAAGGAAAAAATTTGAAGGCCTTACTTTTAAAAAGGCATGTAAATTTCAGCTGGTTGACTGCCGGTGGGACTAATGTCCTCTGTATGGCTCAAGATACTGGGGTGAGTAGCATCTTGGTTACTGATGACAGAAGCTATGTTATAGTCAGTAATATTGAGGCCCCCCGGATGAAGGAGGAAGAGAAAGTAGTTGCAAAAGGGTTTGAACTTGTGGAATATCCCTGGTATGAAGAAAATGAAATGAAAATTGTGCGAGAAATTTGCGGAGAGGGTAGTATTGGTTGTGATATTACTTTTCCAGGAACTCAAGATTTATCAGGAGAAATTAATCGCTGTCGTTATCAGCTTCTGGGAACAGAAAAGGAACGTTATCTCTGGTTAGGTAAGGAAGTTTCCTGGACACTCGAAGAAGTACTGTGTAGTTTGCATCCTGGTGTGCTTGAATCGGAGGTAGCTGCAGAAATTGCTCTCAGACTCTGGAAGAAAAGGATTGAACCTATTGGACTCCAGGTAGCTGCTGACGAACGTGCTTATCGGTTCCGCCACCCGGTAGCTTTTCGAAACTCGGCTAGAAGGTTATTGCTGGCAAGTGTCATGGCTAGATATGGTGGTCTGGTAACCACGGTAACCCGCATGGTTTATTTTGGAACACCTTCGCCAGAATTCTTGAAACAATATCGTGATAATGTACGTATCGAATGCGAGATGATCGCTCTCTCAAGACCTGGTAACAAAGCTGTACTCCCTCTTCAGAGAGCAGTAGAGCTTTACCAGGAGCTGGGATATCCTGAGGAGTGGAAACGTCATCATCAGGGAGGAGCGATGGGTTATTTGCCTCGAGATTACCGGGTAGATTTTGAGTGCCAGGAAAACATTCTCGAGAACCAGGCTTTTTGCTGGAATCCATCTATAGCTGGTACTAAATCCGAAGATGGTTTTATTTCTACTTCTCATGGCCCACTATTTATAACTTACCCGGTACGTTTTCCGGTTTTTAACCTAGAAGTGGAAAATCTTCATTTTGAGCGACCAGATCTGCTTTTGCTTTAGGAGGGTGAGCTATGAGCCATAAGCAAATAGGATTTGCAATTGTTGGTTATGGGCTTGCTGCAAAACTCCACGCTCAAGCTCTTACTCAGCTTGACGAGGCAAAACTAATAGCTATAGTGGGTAGGAATACTAAAAAAGCTTCCGAGCTGGCTGAAAATTTTGGAGTAGAAGCTCTTTCCCTTGATGAGGCTTTGAGAAGGGAAGATATTCAGGCTTTTATTGTAGCTACTCCTACGGGTAGTCACCTTGAGGTAGTTAAAGAAATTGCTCCTCGAGGTAAACACCTCTTGGTGGAAAAGCCTCTAGAAAGCAATTTACAACGTACCGATGAATTAATCCGAACCTGTGAGGAAGCAGGGGTTATCCTTGGTGCTGTTTTTCAGCATCGCTATGATGATGCTTCTCTTATGCTTAAAGAGTATAAAGAGAGAGGGCTTCTGGGTAGAACAGTAATGGGAAGTGCTTATGTAAAGTGGTATCGGACGCAGGAATATTACGATACTCGGCCCTGGAGAGGACGTGTAGAGACCTCTGGTGGTGGGGCACTTGCTATTCAGGCTTCACACAGTATAGATCTTTTGCTCTGGTTTTTAGGTGAACCTGAGAAAGCATGTGGTTTTATGAATACTCTGGCTCATACGGGAATAGAAGTCGAAGATGTGGCAGTGGCCTCTATTCAGTTTAAGGATGGAGCTCTAGGTAGCATCGAAGCTAGTACAGCTACGTATCCTGGTTTTCCGGAGAGACTGGAGTTTCATTTTGAGCGAGGGAGTGCCATCATTGAAGGAGGCAAGATAGTCTATCTTAATACTCTTTCTGAGGAAATACCGGTTATAGAGCGAGGACAAGGTGGCCTATCTGGAGCAAGTGACCCTGCTGGTGTGGATATTCAGCCTTTTGTAAGAATGCTCCAGGACTTTGTTAACGCTCTGAGAGAAGGTAAGAATCCCCCCTTGGATGGTCGAGAAGGAAGAAGAGCAGTGGAATTGATTGAAGCAGCACGAATATCTGCTCTGGAGAGCAGAGTGGTAGAACTTCCTCTCTAACAAGATAAGTCATCCTATTAAATTTAGTAAAGAAATATTTATTAGGTATAAAACAATGTTTATAAATTAGATATTGAATTTTTTGCCAGGTTTGATAAAATTAGGATGTGATATATCAGGTATTACATGTCACAATCTAATGGTTTCTTTAACAATTGAAAAATTGCTGGTTTGGGCAAAATAGGGATTTTCCATAAATTAAGGGGGTGATTAAAGCATAGATGGTAAACGTTCTTAAGTTCTTATTTTGGAGTTTCTTATTGATTTAACATTAATTTAAAAAAGGGAGGTTTACTAAGATGCTTAAAAAACTAACTGGAATTATCATTGTGTTAGCGATGGTAGTGGGATTCTGGGCTTCAGTTGCTCTGGCTCAGGAACAATATGTTTTGAGGTTTAATCATGTGTTGGCTCCCGGTCACCCTTATCATGAAGGGTTTCAGAAATGGGCTGAGCGGGTATATGAAAGAACCAATGGGGGTTTAAAGATTGAGGTTTTCCATAGTGCTCAATTGGGAGTTGAAGAAGACATCATAGAGCAGATCCGTCAAGGTGTTCCGGTGGGACAAAATACTGATGCTGCTCGCCTCGGTAACTATGTACCTGAAATTGCGGTAATAAATGGTCCTTATTTTGTAGAAAGTATTGAAGAGGTCCAAAAACTTCATGAATCCCCTTCGATTCAGGAATGGATAGACAAGCTGGATAAGGAATATGGTCTTAAAGTGCTGTCCTTTAATTGGGTGCAAGGTTACAGGCACTTTATGACTAAGGATAAGGAAGTTAGAACTCCCGAAGATTTAAAAGGTCTGCGTATCCGGACTGCACCTGCTCCTATCTGGCAGGAATCTGTTCGAGCATTGGGGGCGACCCCTGTTGCTTTGAACTTCGACGAAATGTATACTGCCTTGCAGCAGGGTGCAATAGACGGAGCAGAATTAGTGTATGATAATGTCACCTCAGGTAACCTTTATGAAGTTCTCAACTACATCAGTGAAACTCGTCATTTCTTGCTGGTAAACTTCGAAGTAATAAGCAGCAAATGGTTTTACAGTCTTCCTGAGGAGTATCAAAAAATTTTAGTGGAAGAGTGTGACCGGGCAGGTCTGGAAACTTCTTACTTGATTGAGGAAAATACTGAGAAAACTAAAGAAATAATTCGGGAAAAAGGCGTGACTATAATTGAAGATGTTGATCTGGAAGCGTTCAAAAAAGCTGGAGAAGCAGCCTATGAGGTCTTAGGCATAAGTGAAGCCAAAGAGAAAGTTTACCAGGAAATTGGAAAGTAGTAGGTGAAAGATTGTTATTACCCCCAAGCCAACTTGGCTTGGGGGTAATAAGACATAAACAGATTTGGAAATTAATTGTAAATAGGGTAATAAAAATATTTAATGTGGGGTATTAATGATGACCATCAAAAAAATCTATGACTTGATTTGTAGAGGGGAAGAAATAGTAGCTGGAGCTTTTATGGTTGCGATTATGGTAATAGTCTTTGCTGCAGGGTTTGGGAGAACTATTGGTTATCCCATTCAATGGGGGATGGAAATGTCTACTTTTCTTTTTGCCTGGGTGGTCTTTTTAAGTGCCGATGCTGCCTGGAGAAAAAACAAACACGTGAGTGTGGAGGTTCTTGTCAGCAAGCTTCCAACAAAACTCCAGTACTATATTACCTTATTTAATCACTGTCTTATTTTTGGATTTTTATTGCTTTTGGTTGGGTATGGCATCCCCCTTTGCTATCACACCAGATTTCGGACTTTTCAGGGTATTCCGGGATTTAGCTATATGTGGGCTACTCTTAGTGTGCCGGTGGGTAGTGCCCTTTTGTCAATAACGGCTGTTTTAAAGATAAGAGAACTTGTAAAGCATGGGAAAGTCGTGATTTTTGAAACCGGGAATGATGGAGATATGGATATAGATATATAGCAATATACTATTGTTTCTTACTGATAAGGAGGAAAAAACATGGCGTTGGTATTAATTGTGTTTCTTGTTCTCTTGTTGTTGGGCATGCCGGTAGCTTTCGCCATAGGTATTTCAGGATTTTTGTTTTTTGTTCAGCAGCCGGCATTGCCGCTAACCATGCCGGTTCAGCTTATTCTATCTGGAACCCAGAGTTTTTCTCTGCTGGCAATACCAATGTTTATCTTTGCCGGTAACCTGCTAAACAACACTGGAATAACCAGTCGGCTGGTGCAATTTGCCTCAGTACTTACCGGTCATATGCGGGGTGGTCTAGCTCAAACCAGTGTAGTATTAAGTACTCTGATGGGAGGAGTTACAGGTTCGGCCATCGCTGATGCTTCTATGGAGGCAAGGATATTAGGTCCAGCGATGACTAAACGTGGTTATGATCGGGCATATTCAGCCGTAGTGCATGGTTTTACTTCTCTAATAACTATAGCCATTCCACCGGGGATTGGACTTGTGTTATATGGGAGTATTGGTGAAGTTTCCATAGGGCGACTGTTTGCCGGGGGTATTTTACCCGGACTGTTAATGGCGGCCTTGTTTATGATAGTGGTCTCCATTACTTCGGGTAAAAAAGGTTATCTTCCCGAGCGAGAAAAAAGAGCTTCTGCAAAAGAAATTATACCAGCTTTTATTAGTAGTCTCTGGGCAATATTTTTCCCGATTTTTCTTTTGGTAGCTTTGCGGTTTGGGTTTTTAATTCCTTCAGAAGCGGGTGCTTTTGCCTCAGTATATGCTCTGGCTGTCGGCTTGATAGCCTATCGGGAGCTTACCTGGAAAAAATTTCTTTCTGCTGTTAAATATACCATAATGGATGTGGGTATGATTATGCTTTTGATCGCCTTATCATCTCTGGTTAGTTATGGTATGACCTGGGAGATGATACCCCAGACTCTCTCCCAGCTTTTGCTGGGGATTAGTGAAAATCCTTATGTAATTACTGGTCTAATTGTGCTGATGCTTTTGGTGCTGGGTATGTTTATAGACTCAACAGTTCTGATTTTATTGCTCACTTCAATATTGGTGCCCGTAATGAAACAAATAGGGATGGACCTGGTTCACTTTGGAGTTTTGATGGTGATAACTTGTGCCACAGGACTTTTAACTCCTCCAGTTGGTTTAGTCATGTATTCTGTTTGTTCCGTTATGGGATGTTCTCTGGAGGATTATATAAGGGAATGCTGGCCCTTTTTAATAGCTATGTTTATTTTGATTGCTCTTATGTTATTCTTTCCTCAAATTATTTTATTCATTCCCAACTTAATATTTGGTAAAGCGTAGACGAAGATTTTTCAGGAGGTATGGTTTATGGAAGGAAAGGTAGCAATTGTTACCGGTGGTGCTTCTGGTATCGGCAAAGCTATTGCTGACCGCTTAGCTGATAGGGGATATACGGTTGTAGTATGTGATATTAATGAAGAAAAAGGAAGGGCCCTGGAGAAGGTCAGTAACAAGGTTAAGGGAACTTATGTTTTCAAATATTGTAATGTGGGTGAAGAAGAAGATTTTAGAAGAGTAGTAGAAGAAGTTGAAAGAGAATACGGGGGAATTTCAGTGCTGGTTAACAACGCTGGTATCATCAGAAGACGAAAAGGAGAAGAAATCAAAATATCTGACTGGGACGATGTTTTTAAGATTAATACTCGTGGTGCTTTTATTTTCTGCAAATACGTTTCTGAAGTTATGAAAAAACAGAAAAGTGGCCGAATAATAAATATTTCTTCTGTGGCCAGCAAAATGGGTGATATTACCTCAGCTCCTGGATATGGTCCTTCTAAGGCGGCAGTAAACGGCCTTACCAAAACTTTTGCCCGGGAGTTAGCCCCCTATAATATAACGGTAAATGCTGTTGCCCCTCACGCCATTGAAACTGAAATGAGCGCTGAGTGGTCAGAGGAGATGAGGCAGAAAATCATTTCTGAAATCCCCCTCAAAAGGTTAGGTCAACCATCTGAAGTGGCAGCAGTTGTGGAGTTTTTGGTTTCTGACGAGGCTGGTTTTATTACCGGAGAGATAATCGACGTTAATGGCGGCTTTTTAATGGATTAGGGAAATTAAAAGAGGTGATAACAAATAATGAAGGTAAATTTCGATTTGAAAGGGAAAGCAGCTGTTATAACTGGTGGTGGCGGAATTCTTTGCAGTGAAATGGCTCGTGGTTTAGCTTCATGGGGAGTTCAGGTAGCAGTTCTGGATATCAGAGAGGATTCAGCATTGAAAGTAGCGAAAGAGATTGAGCAAAGCGGTGGTGAGGCGATAGCTATTAAAGCTGACGTATTGAATAAAAACTCCCTTTTGGAAGCTCGCTCAAGAGTGTTAGAAGAATACGGCAAGATAGATATTTTAATTAACGGGGCGGGTGGTAACAGAAAAGAAGCCACGACCAGTGAAGAGCAAAGTTTTTTTGACCTTCCAGAAGATGCTCTGCAGTGGGTATTCAATCTGAATTTTCTGGGTTCAGTCCTTGCTTCTCAGGTTTTTGGAGAAGCTATGGTGGAAAATAAAACTGGCTCAATTATCAACATATCTTCCATGGCTGCCTTTAGGCCTTTGACTAAAACAATTGCTTATTCTGCAGCCAAGGCAGCCGTTACTAACTTTACTCAATGGTTGGCGGTTCATCTTAATCAAAACTATTCTAAGAATTTGCGGGTTAATGCTATCGCTCCTGGTTTTCTTATCACTGAACAAAATAGATATTTATTAATCGATGAGAGAACTGGTGAGGAAACAGAAAGGGGGCGGAGAATTAAAGACCATACCCCTATGGGACGCTATGGAGAGCCACAAGAATTAGTAGGGGCGGTTATCTGGCTTTGCTCAGAAGCAGCCTCTTTTGTGAACGGGGCAGTTATTCCCATAGACGGAGGATTTTCGGCTTATTCAGGAGTTTAAGAGGTTGGAAGAAGGCCCAAAAAGTAGAGAGATTGATAGAAGTGAGATGGGGTTTTGGTCAATGGCTTATTTAGATTTGTGCTAACAGTTTGTTTACCGGTATCAGAAAAAAATACTAAATAGGCTTTGATTACCATTGCCTCATTTTCTTAAGATGTATGAAGTTGAATTTGAGAGGAGGATAAATCGTAAATTGAAACTTGTAAAAGATAGCATCAGCGAGCAGATATACTCTATAATAAAAGAGGAAATACTGCTTGCTAAGCGAAAGCCAGGAGAACAAATTAATCCCCGAAAGCTGGCCGATGAATTTGAAACTAGTGTTATGCCCATAAGGGATGCCTTAAATCAGTTAGCTAATGAAGGGTTAGTGATCCGTAAGCCCCGGGTTGGCTTTTTTGTTCGTTCTTTTACCCCAAAAGAAGCAAAGGACCTTATGGAGGTGCGGAAACTTTACGAGCTTTATTGTTTAGAGAAGTACTTTGATAAAATAGATCGTAAAAAATTGTCAGATTATTTAGATAGATCTTTAGAAAAGATAGACATTTCTTATAAGGACCGAGAATTTGATGAACTGGATGAGAATATCCACGATTTAATTGTTAAAGCTTCAAATAACTCGTGGCTAATAAACGGTTATAATAGCATTAAAAACTATATTGTTGTTCTCAAACACCTAGATACCGGTCAAGTTCAAGCAGCTCAAAGAGAACACATATCTTTAATCAATGCTATTCTGGACGGAGACAAAGAAAAAGCTATGAAGATTTTAGAAGAGCACATACAAAGAGTAACTGAAGAGTTAATGATGAGCCTGATTTCGCAATGATATCATGAAAGCTATACTGAGGCCCATAAGGTTTAGACATTGTTCTCCCCAATTTATGACTAAGATAGAAGCCAGGGGGTAAAGGGTGCCTATCTATTCTCTTTTTCTTTGCAGAATTATTTTGTTAACCGGAGAAGAATTGGATAAGAAACACCATTCTTTCTAAGTATGTGCTACTATCTCAAATTTAAATATCTTTATAGAGGCTTATAAAATTTCTTTTCCACTAGAGAAAAAATGATGTTATTATCTAACAACGCTGTGGCAAAAGAAGAAATCAGGTGCAAAGAATAGAAATCACTGGGTTTTTGGTGACTATAAAGAAAGAATTTTCAAGTAGCCTTCGTAGACGTTGACAGCACCTTTCTTAGGAAATATAATAAATGTGTGGCCCAATCGAATAGTGGTTAGTTCAGCGGGCTCTCAATCCGCAAGCCGGGGTTCAATTCCCCGTTGGGCCACCAAAGGCTTCACAGAGCTTTTTCGCAGCTTCCTCACTCTCTCTAAAAAACTTCTGAGTCCGACGACTATAAATCTACTTCCAGAGAGAGAGGCGGTTGTTTATGAGTAAAGTATAAGTTTTAAATGATTCTATTGGCATTCTTGTCTTTTGCGGTAAAACAGTTATAATATTCTATGGAGTGGCGGTGTAGCTCAGATGGTCAGAGCATCCGGCTCATACCCGGAGTGCCAGGGTTCGAATCCCCGCACCGCCACCAATAACAGATTTTGATCCTAATGACGAGTGCACTCTTTAGTAAGCAAGGTTAGAAAGTTTATTGTTAAGTATTCCCTTATTTCTCCTGGAGACAAAGTATTAGTGGCTTTCTCTGGAGGTCCTGATTCTACTGCTCTCTCTCAAATTCTTCTTTATCTCCGGGAGATTATTGGCTTTGAGATGGCTTTGTTTCACCTCAATCATGGCCTGCGAGGGGAAGAAGCAAGGCGAGATGAGAATTTTTGCATCTCCTGGGCCAAGGACAAGGGAGTGCCTATTTTTGTGGAAAGACAAGATGTAATGAGTGAGAAGACCGCTCAGCGCCTCTCTTTAGAGGAAGCTGCCCGGGTAGTTCGTTATCAGATGATGAGAGAAGTAGCTCAGGTTTGGGGGGCAAGTAAAATTGCTTTAGGACATACTATGGATGACCAGGGAGAAACCGTTCTTCTTAACGTCTTTCGAGGTACGGGTCTCCAGGGTTTACAAGGTATGAAATTTAAAAATGATATTTTTATTCGTCCTTTACTGGCGGTGAGGAGAGAGGAAATATTAGAATTTCTAGAAGAGGAAGGTATTCCTTTTGTTGAAGACAGTTCTAATCGGGATGTTTCTTTTTTGAGGAATCGACTGCGAAATTTAATTCCTGTTTTAGAAAAGGAATTTAATCCTCAGCTTATTCCGGCTCTGTTTCGTTTATCTCTTAATGCTCAAAAAGAAGAAGCTTCAGAACCCGAAGTAACCGTTCCCATAGAGAAAAAAGGAGCGCTGAGCAGAACGCCTCTTTCCTATTTTAAAGATGTTTCTTCCCCAGAATTGCTTAAGTTAGTTCGTTCTTTTATTAAAGAAGCTCGAGGTAATCTGTGGGATATAAGTCGGGGACAAATTGAAGAAGTGGCTAATTTGCTGAAGAAAGGAAAAGGAGAGACATCGCTGCCGGGAGAATTCAAAGTTTTTATAAGGGATGGATATCTCTGGGCTTCTCCTGGTTCATTTTTCCTGGCTGATGTTCCTATGTGGTCTTTTCCTCTTCAACTTCCTGGTGAGAACTTTTTTCCCGATTTGGGAATAGCTATTAGAGGAAATTGGAAAGGAGAGGAGAGAAAAAAAACGCTTCAGTTTGTTGATTGGGATTTTGAGAAATGTTGTCCTCCTTTCCAGGTTCGGAATTTTCGAAATGGAGATAGAATCTGGCAAGGAGGCAAAGAGATAAAGGTTAAAGAGCTTTTTTCCCGACAGGGGATAGTGAGAGAATGGAGGAAGTTAATCCCCTTCATCTGTGATAGGGAAAAGATACTATGGATTCCTGGTTTAGCCCTTGACGAAAGAATAAGAGTTAGAGAAAATAGCAAACAGATTTTAGTGGTGTCTATTAGCTGGTTGTGAGAGGTGGCAGAGTGGAACCTTTTATTGAACAGATTTTGATTTCGGAAAAGGAAATACAGGCTAAAGTGAAAGAGCTGGGAGAGAAAATCAGTAAAGACTACCAGGGTGAGGAATTAAGAGTGGTAGGGATTTTGCGCGGTGCTTTTATTTTTATGGCTGATTTAGTACGGAATATTAAGCTTCCCTTAAGTGTTGACTTTATGTCGATTTCAAGCTATGAGGATGATTGCGAAACCACTGGAGTGGTGAGGATACTTAAAGATCTGGATAAACCTATTACTAATCGTCATACTTTAATAGTGGAAGATATTGTGGATACTGGTTTAACCCTGAAGCATCTTAAAGAGGTGCTATCCACTCGTAGCCCGGCCAGTCTAAAAGTGTGCGCTTTATTGGATAAAAAGGACAGGCGTGTAGTAAAAGACTTAGTGATAGATTACTGTGGTTTTGATATACCTAATTATTTTGTGGTGGGTTATGGTCTTGATTTTGCAGAGAAATACCGTAATTATCCTTTTATATTTGTTTTAAAACCAGAATATTATCAAAAACGGCCAGAAGCATGATTTAGCGGGGAGAGTGACGATGGGCAATTACCCTAGTGGAAGATTATATAGAAACTTGGGATTTTATCTCTTGTTTTTGATTATTATGATTTCGATGGCTACTTCTTTTATGGAGAGAGAGATTCCTCCTCAGATTTTTACTTATACTCAGTTTTTGGATGCGGTACAGAGAGGTTTGGTGGAAAAAGTAGTAATTATAAATCGTGATTTGAGCGGAGAAATGAAGGATGGTACTAAATTTGTCACCTATGTTCCTGATGACCCAAACTTAATTGCTACTTTGCGCAGTAAGAATGTGGATATTGAGGCTCGGCCACCAGCAGAGCCCTCTTGGTGGGTGAGAATATTAGGTGCTCTTCTTCCTACTGTTTTTCTCATCGTAATATGGGTTATCTTGCTCCAGCGAATGCAAGGAGGAGGAAATCGGGTTACATCATTTGCTAAAAGTAGGGCCAAAATGGTTGAGCCAGAAAAAATAAAAATTACTTTTGATGATGTAGCCGGGATCGAGGAAGTGAAAGAAGAACTGATGGAGGTAGTGGATTTTTTACGTAATCCTCGTCGTTTCCAGAAAATTGGAGCTCGGATTCCTCGGGGAGTTTTGCTTTATGGACCTCCTGGTACTGGTAAAACTTTGTTAGCTAAAGCCGTCGCTGGTGAGGCAGGAGTCCCTTTTTTCAGCATCAGTGGGTCAGATTTTGTAGAAATGTTTGTTGGAGTAGGGGCAGCTCGAGTAAGAGACCTGTTTGCCACTGCCAAAAAAAATGCTCCTTGTATAATTTTTGTAGATGAGCTGGATGCGGTGGGAAGACATAGAGGAGCAGGTTTAGGTGGTGGACACGATGAGCGAGAACAGACCTTAAACCAACTCCTTGTGGAGATGGATGGTTTTGACCCTAATGAGGGAGTTATTATAATTGCTGCTACTAACCGCCCTGATATTTTAGATCCTGCTCTTTTACGGCCGGGGAGATTCGATCGTCGTGTTGCTGTCCCTCCCCCTGATGTGGTGGGGAGAGAAGCTATCCTGCGGGTTCATATAAAGGGGAAACCTATAGATGAAGATGTAGATCTGGAGGTGCTGGCTCGTCGGACTCCTGGCTTTGTGGGAGCAGACTTAGCTAATTTAGTCAATGAAGCTGCCCTTTTTGCTGCTCGAGAGGGTAGAGAAACTATAAAAATGGAAGATTTTGAGGAAGCTATTGATAAGATTATAGCTGGTCCAGAGAGAAAACATATGGTTATTAGTGAAAAAGAAAAGCAAATTGTAGCTTACCACGAAGCTGGTCACGCTCTGGTGGCTCGAGCTTTACCTAATGCTGATCCAGTGCACAAAGTTTCCATTATCCCCCGGGGTAACATGGCTTTAGGTTATACTTTACAGCTTCCCACTGAAGATCGTTATCTCCTCAGTAAACAGGAGCTGCTGGATCGTTTAGCAGTTTTGTTGGGTGGTAGAGTGGCAGAAGAGGTAGTTTTTAAGGATGCTACAACTGGCGCTCAAGATGACTTAAAAAGAGCAACGGAGATTGCTCGAGAAATGGTTTGCGAATATGGAATGAGCGAGATTTTAGGTCCTCTCACTTTAGGGAGAAAGCACAAGGAAGTTTTTCTGGGCAGAGATATTGCTGAGGACCGCAATTATAGCGAAGAGATTGCTTACACTATTGACAAAGAAGTGAGAGCAATAATTGACCAGGCTTATGAAAAGGCCCAAGAAATTATCAATCGTTATCGGGAAAAGCTGGATCTTTTAGCTCAGAGATTGGTGGAGAAAGAAGTTCTGGAAAGAGAAGAAATAGAGCAGATTCTTGATTTTTATGAGGAAAATGAGAATTCTGCTCTGCCCCTTCAAACTCGGATTAATTCAGACCTGGCAGGAGGAGAAAAAACCGATGAAATTTAATACTTTGAGAGTTGGTCTTACGGGGGTAACTCAGGTTGTGGTGGGTGATGAGAATGCCGCTGACCATTTTGCTCCCGATATGGTTCCTGCTTTTGCTACTCCTATGTTGCTCTCCTTGATGGATAATGCTGCTCATGAAGCAGTAAAAAATCACCTTCCTGAGGGTTATGTTAGCGTGGGAACACGTTTAAGTATTTCTCATGTTGCTGCTACTCCCAAAGGCATGCAGGTTACTGCACGAGCAACTCTTGTGGAGATCCACCGGAATCGCTTAATCTTTGAGGCAGAGGCTTTCGACGAGGTGGAAAAAGTGGGAGAAGGAAGATTAGAAAGATTTGTAGTGAATCGAGATTCTTTCTTAAAAAAGTTAGAGTCTAAGCTGGATTTTATTAAAGGTTTGACGACAGAATAGCCGGGGTAGATCTTATGCGACAGTTTGCTGTGTTTGGCCTGGGCATCTTTGGAAGTAGTATTGCTATTGCCCTTCATGAACAGGGTTTCATTGTCTTGGGGGTAGATATCGAAGAAGAGCCGGTTAAAGAATTAGCGGGTAAAATCACCGAAGTAGTTCAGGCTGATACTACTGACGAAAAAGTTTTGGAAGCCCTGGGAGTGAGAAATTTTGACGTAGCCATAGTGAGTATTGGTAATGACATTCAATCTAGTGTACTCACTACTTTGGCAGTTAAAGAACTGGGAATACCCTTGGTCATATCCCGAGCTATTAATGAAATGCATGGGAAAATTCTTCATAAAATTGGTGCTGACCGGGTTATATTTCCTGAGCAGGATACCGCTATACGGGTGGCGAAAACCCTGGCTTTCCCCTATGCTATTAGAAGCGAAGAGCTATTTCCAGGACATAATATTATTGAGTCTCAAGTGCCTCCTTCTCTTTATGGGTTTACATTAGCTAAGGCTCAATTGAGAACTCGCTATGGTATTACTGTGATAGCCATAAAGCGTGGGGAAAACTATATCGTATCACCAAACGCTACGGAAAGCTTATCAAAAGGAGATATAATTTACATCTTGGGTAGCGAGCAGCAACTTAAGAAGTTTTTTAAAGAGATGGCGGAAATTAGAAATGGAAAGGTAAAGGTGGAAGAATGAAAGCTCAACCAGAGTGTTTTTGCTGTAGCATAAGACAGGCTCAAGAAGCTACCGAGATAGCAGGAAGAGATAAAGACACCGTCTGGAAAGTTTCTCAGGAAGTTTGTGCGGTTTATTCTCGGGCTGATCGAAATTGGACTCCTGCTTATATGACTACTTTGGCTCACGATGTGACTAAAAAAATTGTGGGAATAGAAGATATATTTTATCAGTTGAAGAGAGAACATAACAAAGCAGCACTCCAGTTTTATCCTCAGCTTAAAGAATGGGTTAAAAGAGGAGATAATAGTTTAGAACGAGCAGTGAAGGTAGCTATAGCTGGAAACATAATTGATCTGGGGGTTTACCGGGAAGTAAGAGTAGAAGAAGTTTTGGAAGAGGTTAATCATGCTCAGTGGGGAAGATATGAATTTGCCTCCTGGGTAGAAGATTTGAAAAATGCTCATACTCTGATTTATGTGGGAGATAACGCTGGAGAAATAGTTTTTGATCGGATTCTTCTGGAAGAGATATCTCCGGGAAGAAAGGTATTTTTCGTGGTGAAAGGTGGCCCCATATCTAATGATGCTCTTTTAGAGGATGCTCAAGAGGCAGGTATCGATGAGATGGCAGAAATTCTAACCACCGGTCAGGCAGAGGTGGGAGTAGCTTTAGAAAGAGCACCCTCTTCTCTTCAGAAATTGTGGAAAGAAGCAGATATGATTATTGCTAAAGGACAGGGTAATTTTGAGACTTTGAGTGAAGAAGAAGGAAATATTTATTTCTTGCTCAAGGCCAAGTGCGTTCCTGTGGCTCGGGAGTTACAGGTAAAGCAAGGAGATTTAGTTTTACAAAAAAGAAAAGAAAAAATTTCTTCTTCTGAAGTTAAGGTGTATTCTAGTGGGGGGTTGGTGGTAAGAAAGAATAATGGCGAGTGGCAAATACTTTTAGTGAAAAAAAGTGATTTGGGGTTGTGGACTCTCCCCAAAGGTCATAAGGAAAAAGAAGAAAGAGAAGAAGAAACCGCCTGTCGAGAAGTGGAGGAAGAAACCGGCTATAAAGTCAAATTAGGACCTCGAGTGGGGGATATTAGCTTCAGCTATGTTAGAGATCATCAGGTTTTTCGAGAAATAGCCTCTTTCTTCCTAATGGAAGTGGTAGGAAAAGGGGAAAAAGAGCAAGAAGGAGAAATTGAAGAAGCGAAATGGTTCTCTCTGGAAGAGGCTCTACAAGTCTTGAGCTATGATAATGAAAAATCTCTAATTGGTAAAGCTCTGGAGCTTTTGGAGAGGAGGTAAGTGATTCTGTCCTTTCTTTCTGCATTCTCTTTCTGAAAAATAGCTATTAAGGCTATTATTATAAAAAATTTGCGAAATTTTCGGTCTGTAGGCTGTTCAGCTCTTGCAAAATGCGTTAAAATGGAGTATAAGGAGGGATAAAGGTATCCTCCAGAAATAGAAAGAGATTTTCTTTTTAAAAACGGCATTTCTTAAACGCTAAGGAGGCTTAAATATGGAGCTCTTGAAAATATCTTCTAAAACTAGGCCGGTGTCTTTAGCTGGAGCGTTAACCGGAGTAATCAGGGAGCAGGGTAGAGCTGAGATGCAGGCAGTGGGGGCAGGAGCAGTGAATCAGGCAGTAAAGGCCATTGCTATTGCCCGGGGCTATTTAGCTCCCAGTGGTATCGATCTGGTTTGTATTCCTGCTTTTGTGGATGTGAAAATCGATGATACGGAAAAAACTGCTATCAGGTTTATAGTACTCCCCGCTTGAGGGGAAATAATAAATTAAAATAATAAGGAGGTAAGGAAAGTATGAATAAGCAGGAATTTGTCAATGCCCTTGCTGAGGAGTTGAAAAAAGAAGGAGTAGATGTTACCAAGAAGGATACAGCAAAGATTGTGGATGCATTTTTAGGAGTGATTCAGGAAGAAATTAAAAGGGGCGGTAAAGTGCAGTTAGTGGGGTTTGGGACCTTTGGAGTGAAAAAGAGAGCGGCAAGGAGGGGAAGGAATCCGCAGACCGGTAAGGAAATCCATATTCCTGAAGCTACGGTTCCCTTTTTCCGTCCGGGAAAAGGCCTTAAAGAGCTGGTTAAGGAATAAAAATAGTATTAAACTTAAGGAGGGACAAACAGTCCCTCCTTTTTTGTTTTTAGGAGAAAAATGTTTTTTGGTGATTATCATATTCATACTCCTCGCTGTGGAGATGCACAGGGTAGCTATGATGAGTATATTGAAGAGGCTTTGAGAAAAGGGCTCAGTGAGATTGGTTTTTCTGGCCATTGCCCTCAGTACTTTCTTCCTTTAGAAGAAAGGGGAAGAGAATCAGCTATTCCGGAAGAGGAATTAACTCTCTATGTCCGGGAGGTGGAATCTCTACAGGAAAAGTATCGGTCTTCTATTACCATCCGCTTGGGGTTAGAAGTAGATTTTGTTCCAGGAAAAGAAGAAGAATTACAATCCATAGTTGATTTTTATTCCTGGGATTATCTTTTGCTTTCTGTTCATTATCTTGGAACGTGGCCTTTTGATAATCCTCAATACCTTTCTGGTTACAGGGAGAGAGATATAAACGAAATTTATGAAACTTATTACCAAACCCTCATTGCCGGTATGAAAACCGGTTTTTTTAGCGCTGTTGCTCATTTTGATTTGCCTAAAAAGTTTGGTTTTCGACCTGCTGGTGAACTTAAGGGAGAGATAGAGGCTCTGCAAGTTTGTCGGGAGCAAAATTTGGTGATAGAGCTTAACACTGCTGGTCGACGCAAACCAGTAAGGGAATTTTATCCTGCAGCCCCTATTCTTGCACAAGCGCAAAAGCTGGGTCTGAATGTGTGTCTTGGTTCTGATGCTCACCGACCGGAAGAAGTGGGGGAAGATTTTAGAGAAGCTCTTGCACTTTTGTGTCGCTTAGGATTTGATCATATAGCAGGCTGGGAAAAAGGGATTGCAGTTTTACATCCTATCTCTTGAGGAGTAAAAAAGTTGAGGCTGCTCACTACTATGGTGGCTCTGGTTTTGATTTCTCCCTTTTTATATTTAGCTCTTTTAGAAAATTACCCTCATTCTTTCTGGACTAAAAACTTTATCTGGATCTATCTTTTTCTGCTCCTGATTGTTTTTCTTTCTAATCTTCAAAATAGGAGTTGATTGTGTTAAAATAGGAATGGCGAGGAGAAAAGGAGAAAAAGCCTTCCGAGTAATATTGCTTTACTCGGAAGGCTTTTTTGTTGGTAGGAGGTACATATGGAAGATTTATTAGATATCTGGCATAAGTTCCCGGTAATTGGAGCTCTGCGGACTTCTCTCTGGAAAGATATCAATGGTGAGGAGCTTTCTTTGTGTCCAGTCTTTTTCTTTCTGGAGGGGAATATATTTACTTTGCGAGAGGCGTTGAAAATTTTACCTTCTGATTTACATCTCTTTCTGCATTTAGATCTTTTTGGGGGGATAACTTCTGATGAGAGCGGGTTGCTCTTTATACGAGAAACTTTTCCTCAGATCCGAGGCATTATCTCTACCCGAGCTCGTACCTTAAATTTAGCTAAGAAAGCGGGGTTTCTTACTATTTTTCGATTATTTCTCATCGATAGTGAATCTCTGCGTACTGGTCTCCGGATAGCGCAGGAGATTTCTCCCGATGCCCTGGAAATATTGCCCGGGATTATTTTCTCTCAGGTGAGGGATTTTATTCCTGTAGAAGGTTTACCTCCTCTTATTTGTGGAGGATTTATCCGGAAGGAGAAAGAGGTGAAAGAAATAATATCCCAGGGGGCAGTTGCGGTTTCTACCAGTTGTCGGAAGTTGTGGAAAATGAACAGGAGGTAGAAAATGGGAAATTTTTTTCTAACTGTAGATTTGGGGACTACCAGCGTGAAGTTGATATGGTGGAGTGAAAAGGGAGAGAAAGTTCTAGAAGATTCCTTTCCGGTAGAACTTCGTTTTCCTTTTGAAGGAGGGGTGGAATTTGATCCGGAGATAATGGTAAAAGAATTGGTAAAAAGAATAAATCAATCGCCTTTTCCTCTTCGAGGTATGGGTATAACTAATCAGAGAGAGACTACCTTAGTGTGGGATGAAGCAGGGAAGCTGGTTTATCCTGCTATAGTGTGGCAGGATCGTCGCACTGCTACCTGGTGTGAAGCTCATCGGGAGAAAGAAGAATGGCTTTTTCAAAAAACTGGTCTTTTTCTCGACCCTTACTTTTCTCTCAGTAAATTAGTGTGGATTTTAGAAAAGGTAAAAATTTCCCGCCCTCTTCATTTTGGCACTTTAGATACCTACATTTTGTGGGTTTTATCCGGGGGAAAAATTTTCTCTACCGATTATACCAACGCTTCCCGCACTCTTATTTTTAACCTTCGCAGTTTGTGCTGGGATGAAGAAATAATAAAAGAGTTCGGTTTAGAAAAAGTTCTTTTTCCTCAGGTGGTGCCTTCTTTTCACCTCCGGGGGGAAACGCAGATTACCGCTTCTCGCATTCCTGTTTATGTGGTTTTAGGTGATCAGCAGGCTTCTTTCTTAGGCCAGGGGTGTTTTGAGAGGGGGAGCACTAAAAACACCTATGGAACGGGTTGCTTCTTGATGGCTAACTGGGGAAACGATTGGCCAGAAGATACTCAGAGGCTTTTGGTTACTTTAGCGTCTTTAGAAGAAGATAAACCTATCTTTGCCCTGGAAGCCAGCACTTTCAGCGCTGGGGTAATTATAGAGTGGCTAAAGAGAATAGAATTGATTAAAAGTTCTCAAGATATAGAAAGGATGGCAGAAAGTGCTCGTCCCTTAGAAGAGCTTCTTCTCGTTCCTGCTTTTTGTGGTCTGGGTGCTCCCTACTGGGATCCTTTTGCTCGAGGGGCTATTCTGGGATTAACTCCTCAGGTGGGTAAAGAGGAATTAGTGCGGGGAGCGCTGGAAGCTGTGGCTTTTGAGGTGGGAGACCTTATACGGATAATAGATGGGATTTCTCCAGAGGGAATAAGGGAAATATCCGTAGACGGAGGTATGAGCCAGAGCAGATATCTTTTGCAGTTTCAGGCCGATTTGAGTGGAAAAATTATCCGAGTTTTTCCAGAGAAAGAAGCTACTTCACTGGGGGTTTTCTATCTCTGGGCTAACCGATCAGGCTTTTTATCTCGGGAATTTATTGAAGAAAGGAAACAAAAGACTCTGATTTTTGAACCTCGAGGGAAAGAAAAAGAAAGGGAAAAACTATGGAAGAAATGGCAGAGAGGAATAGATAAGGTAAGGGGTTGGGCTAAGAATGAGTGAAAAGTTCGATGTAATTGTAATCGGAGGAGGAGTGGTGGGTTGTGCCATAGCCTGGTATTTAGCCCATTTTGACCTTCAGATTCTTCTTTTGGAAAAAGAATTAGACGTCTGTTCGGGAGTGAGTAAAGCTAACACCGGAATAATCCACTCCCGTAGCTACTGGACTCCCCGTACTCTAAAGGGAGAGCTACATCTGCGTTCTCTTCCCTGGATTGAGCAAGCGGAAAAAGAACTGGATATCGAGTTCTTAAAAACCGGAGCTCTGACTGTGGCTTTTTCTCGAAGCGAACTTGAATTTTTAAAAACTCTAAAAAGGAGAGGAAAAATAAAGGGAGCAGAAATTTTAACGCCTCAAGAAGCGCGTACTTTAGAGCCGATGCTAAGCGATAAAATATTTGCTGCTTATTATGACCCTGAGACTCGAGTGGCCTCTCCTTTTCAGCTTAATTTGGCTCTGGCAGAAAGTGCTTTTCTGAATGGGGTGCGTTTTATTTTTGGCCAGGAGGTAACCGGTTTTGAAAAAGAGGGAAACCATATAAGGATATTTACCAGGGAGGGAGAATATTTATCTCGCTGGGTGGTAAGTTCTGCGGGGCTATCTTCTTCTTATTTAGCTCAAAGAAGTGGAGAAAATATTCCTTCTCTTCGAGCTCTCCGGGGAGAATACCTGGTTTTGGATCGGGAATGTAAGGATTTAGTTCGTCATGTTCTTTATCCTGTTCCGGTGGGAGAGACTAAAGGAATTCTGGTTTCCCCTACCACTGATGGTAATATTTTAGTAGGGCCTAACCTTGAGGTGGCAGAGGATGAAGATACTTCCACCACAAAAGAGGGATTAAAAGAAGTAGAGGAGGGAGGGAAAAAACTGATTCCTTTCCTACCTGTTTCCCAGACTATTGCCACTTTTTCTGGATTGCGCCCTACTTCGCCAGATCGGGATTTCCATATTTTCTTCTCCTCTCGTTTTCCCTCTTTACTTCATCTTGTGGGTATTGAATCTCCGGGGCTTACTGCTTCTTTTGGTATAGCAGAATATACAGGGGATTTACTTAAAGAGAGAGGATTAAAGCTGAGTGAGAAAAGGGATTTCATCTTTCGCTCTTCTTTTCCAGTTTTTCGGAAACTTTCCTGGGAGGAGCGGAAAAAACTTATTCAAGAAGATGCTGATTGGGGAAAAATAGTTTGTCGCTGTGAGGAAGTAACAATAGCAGAGGTTAAACATGCTCTTTTATCTTCGCCGGGGGCTTCTACCCTGGATGGTTTGAAAAGAAGAGTTCGAGTAATGATGGGAAGATGCCAGGGGGGATTTTGTGGTATGCATTTGCCATTTTTAATGGCGGAAACATTAGGATTGGAAGAGAGAGAAATTGTCAAATCGGGTAAAAACTCTTTTTACTTAGGTAAAGAAACCAAAGAGGTGAGAAGTGGTGCCCCACTCTATTAAAGGAGATGTGGTAGTAATAGGAGGAGGACCAGCCGGTATGGCTGCTGCTTTATCTTCCTGGGAAGCAGGAGCAAGGTCAGTTTTTCTTCTGGAGAGAAATGAGTATTTGGGAGGAATTCTTCCTCAATGTATTCATCCTGGTTTTGGCTTGCAAATATGGGGAGAAGAGCTTACGGGACCTGAGTATGCAGAAACATTTATAGAAAAATTAAATAGAACAGGTGTAGAAGTGATGACTGATACTACTGTTTTGGAGCTATCCCCCGAGCGGGTGGTTAAAGCGGTGAACTCCGAGGGGGTTTGGGAGCTAAAGGCTGATTCGATTATCTTGAGCATGGGTTGTCGGGAAAGAACTCGGGGAATGTTGCGGATTCCTGGTCATCGCCCGGCAGGAATTTTTACTGCTGGATTAGCTCAATATCTCGTAAACATTGCTGGTTATTTACCGGGTGAGGAGATAGTGATTTTGGGTTCAGGGGACATTGGTCTCATTATGGCTCGCCGCCTTACTTTGGAAGGAGCACGGGTAAAAATGGTAGTAGAGATAAAGAATTCATTGAGTGGCCTGGTTCGCAATTATGTTCAATGTATTCAAGATTTCAATATTCCTCTTCTTTTTTCCCATACGGTAACTGAGGTGAGAGGCAAGGAAAGAGTAGAAGCGGTGATGATTAGTGAAGTGGATGAAGGTGGAAACCCTCTCTCAGGCAGTGAGAGGGAAGTAGAATGTGATACTCTTTTACTCTCTGTGGGATTAATTCCGGAAAATGAACTTTCTCGTCAGGCAAAAATTCCCCTTTCTCCCTTAACCGGAGGTCCCTGGGTGGATGAAGATTTTTCTACCGATTTAGAAGGCTTTTTTGCTTGTGGTAATGTAGTTTCTGTCTTCGATCTCGTGGATTATGTTACTTTGGTGGCAGAAAGAGCCGGTCGGGCAGCAGTTTTTCCGTCCTCTCCTCAAAAAAAATATATTTTACAAACAGGAGAAGGGGTGCATACAGTTATTCCCCAGCGAATAAGGGAAGGGAAAGACGGTTTTTTATTTATTCGGCCGCAAAAGAGCATGAGAAGTGTAACGGTATTTCTTCGATGGGAAGAAAAGATATTCTACGAAAAGAAGATATCGATTTGCCGGCCCAGTGAAATGATAAAATTGAACCTTTCGGAAATACCCTGGCCACAGGTAAAAGGAGAGATTAAAGTTGAAATTGAAGGAACAGAAATCCGAGGAATTTCTTGAACTTATTTGTATTGTTTGTCCTTTAGGTTGTAGTTTATCGGTGGTGAAAGATAACGATTGTTTCCAGGTAAAGGGGGGGTGTAAGAAGGGAGAGAGATATGCGCAGGAGGAGATGACCAATCCTCGGCGAGTGGTTACCACTACTCTTCGAATCAAAAACGGAGTGTGGCGGAGAATACCAGTACGGACTTCTTCACCTTTTCCCCGGGATAAAATTCCTGAGCTTATGAGATTTTTGAATTCTTTAGAGGTAGAAGCTCCTCAAAAGAGAGGAGATATAATGGTAAAAAATTTGCTGGGTGAAGGAGTGGATTTGGTAGTAACGAGAACTATAGAGCGAAGAGAGTAGTTACTTACTGTTCTTCTTCTGGAAAAGAAGTAGGGATGTCGAGGGGTAGGCGGAACTGCAACATGCCAATTTTTATTCGAGCAATGGGAATCATGGTTTCTGCCCCTTGTTCTTCGGCCAGTTCTAAAACCTTAGTGTACACTTTTAAGGCCTCAGGAATTTTGTTTTCCGCTTCATAAATTGAGCCTAAGAGGTTGAGAGCAGCAAGATTTTCTGGTTCTTTTTGTAAAGCTTCTATAATGGAAGAGTAAGCTCTCTCTAAGAGATTAAGTCTAAAATACCAGTTGCTTTTTTCTATTAGAAAATTTACTTCATTGGGATAAAGACCTTGAGCCTGGGTAAAAAACTTTTGCGCCTCTTCGTTTTCTCCTATCATCTCTTTTAAGCAACCAGCCATAATGTAAGGAGTAGGGCGGTCGGGAAAAATGTTTATAGCTTTCTGGATATTTTCCAAGGCTTCGTCCACTTCGCCTTCATATATTAGCCTTTCTGCCTGGGTAAGAGCGTCTAAATAACTTTGTTCTGCAGGAGGAAGGCGAAAAAAGGTGAAATAAAGAACCAGAAGAACAGCAACCACTATCCCTGCGGTGGTTATAGTCTTTTTGATTTTGCGGGATTTTCTCTCCCTCACCTTTTCATCTAACCACCACCACCATTTCTCTGGAGAAGGAGAGATTTTATCTCTTTCTGTTTTGAGAGTCTTTTTTCCTGCTATTTTGAGAAAGAGAGCAGCATTTTTGTCTAAAAGAGCATCAAAATTGCTTAATTTAGTTTCTTCTGGGTCAATGAATGCTCCTCGAGAGCGATAGTATAATAGCCCATCATGGATGGCATCTCGAAGGAAAAGGAGCTCTACTCCTTTTCCTTTCTCATCCTGGAGGTTAGCCACTCTTTTAGCATAGTCATCGATCCATTTTCTAATGGTATCTAAATCAGGAATAGTTGAAGCATTCATACTCATCTCTGCAGTAGATTATAAAAATTTCATCTAATTAGTTCCCTGGTGGTTAATAATTATCTTTTTCAAAGTCTCGGGCTCATTGGTTACTATAAATATTTCTTGAATGGCTGAGGACTTTTGAGCTAAAAGCTTTGCCCCCGTTGGAGTAAGATATTTGAAGCGTACCACAAGGCCTGATGTTGTTCCTCTGGTGCGTTTTATTTCTCCCGGGAAAATAGATTTAACAAAATCCAGAGGCTCGATCTCTTTTTCTAAGAATTCTCTCAAGCCTGGTATCATAGTGTGTTCGTATTTAATTTTTGAACTTCTGGCTCGATGTTTCATAGATAACTCTTTTTTATAATTTCTCTTAATAGTTTAGCTGTTTGTGAGAAGTAATCAACTTTTATTCAAAACTTATTCTCTTTCAACCTGATTTCTTAAGTTTTTAATTAGTCTTAAAAGTCAATTCATAGTTAACCGCAAAATTCATGGATAGGTTTGGGGATACTATAATAGAAGGATAAATTGTGCTATACTTACTCTGGCAAGGGAATTTTTTGAGGATGACTGGGTTATCTAAATAATGAAAGTTATAGCTGAAAACCGTAAAGCGAGACACATTTATACCATAGTAGAAAAGGCAGAGGCAGGGATAGAATTGCGAGGCACAGAAGTGAAATCCCTGCGTAATCATGCTGTAAATTTAGACCAGAGTTTTGCTCGAGTAAAGGGAGGAGAAATGTGGATTTATGATTTACACATTTCTCCCTATGAACATGGTAATTTATTCAACCATGACCCCAGAAGACCAAGAAGGCTTCTTCTTCACAAAAGAGAAATTCTCCGCTGGGGGTCACAAGTCGAGGCAAAAGGCATGACTATCGTTCCTCTGCGGATGTATTTTAACGACCGAGGAAAAGTTAAAGTAGAAATAGCGCTGGTGAAACCGAAAAAGATTTACGATCGGCGACAGGAAATTCAAGAAAGAGAAGAAGAAAGGAAATTAAGGAGAGCTTTTAAGGTTAAAGTTTAAGGGGGCGTCAGGGTTTCGACGGGACTCCTTGAATTAGAAGAGGCGAGTCGAGGTCTCCACCGGGGCTCGTAAAAAAGGTGGTAAAAACATAAACGCCGAAGATAATTTGGCACTTGCTGCTTAATTAAAGCAGCACACCCTTGAACTCGGTGCTCACAGAGTTCAAGCAGGTGTCAAATAGTGGGCAACCTTCTGGGAGTTCTCGGGTACCAGAAGCGAAAATACCGAGATAGTGAGTTGCTTTCCTGCCTCTGGGAAGGTAATTCACGAAACTAAAAAACAGAGGCTACACTCGTAGGCTCTTCTAACTCTCGAGTTTCGGACGCGGGTTCGACTCCCGCCGCCTCCACCAAAT
>NZ_JAAYFP010000210.1:0-2467 GCF_012728195.1 Candidatus Sordicultor fermentans | reverse complement strand
CCTTTGCCTCATTCTACTATGAACTGTTAATTCTGGAATTAAGGGTGTTGCAAAAATTAACTTCCGAAACGCTGCAAATTCATATTGCCAAACACAAAATTACTTAAGGGCAAAAACATAGATTCCCACCTACTCGTCACCCCGGCAATCTTCAAGCCGGGGTCCAGAAGTATTTAAAAGCATATGGATTCCCGATAAAAAATTTCGGGAATGACGGAGGAGGTGTAATTCCTGAATGTCTCTACGAGGAATCTAAATTAGAGGAGAGGAAACCCTCCTTTTTTGTCATCGCGAGCATGGCGTATTTTGCCATGCGTGGCGATCTCTTTATTAAATTACCTCAGAAAATAAAAACAGACTGCCACACCAGGAATGGTGAGTTTGCAAAGAGAAGCAAGAAAATCACAAGAAGACTATAACCTGAGAAGGGATTTACAGAGTTTACAGAGTTTACAGAGTTTACAGAGTTTAAGAGGAAATAAAAAAGCCACCGGTTCCGACAAGCTTTAGCCTTTTCTTTCTCGCCCTCGCAGGCGAGAAACTCCAGGATGGACTTCCGCGCAAAGGCTTGGAGTTTCTCATCTTTCAAAAAGAAGCTCTTTTTTCCATCCTCCAGCTTAGCTCCTCAGAACCAATGGCAAATATAATATAGCATCTCTTTCTGAATTCGTTAATAGGGGGGAGGGAAAAATTTTTGGAAAATAGAAAAAAAAGAACCCCTTTCTTTCCCCCTCCCTTACCCACCCTGCCAAACGATTGTTTGGCAGGGAACCCGGGCACTCTCTCCGGGGGTGGGAGAAGAAAATACGAGGAGCGGTTAATCTCCAGCTTCCTTCACAATGATAGTTAAATGACAGGTTTTGCAGAGCACCATAATCTATCGTAGATGAGCATGCTATAATATAAAAAGAACATAGATAGATGGGAAGCAAAGGACAAGAGGGTAAAAAGAAAAGTTTTTGGCTCAGACGTGGTAAAGTTGAGGCAAGAGACATTCTCTTGCTGAAAGGGGGTGCTAACCATATCTCTTATATCTCCAAAACTTGGAGAATTGTTAATAAAAACAACCAAAGTTAGTGACATCGACCATGCCCTGGAGAAGGTATTTAAAGAGTATATTGATTTGAAGTTGAAAGACCTCGATATGAAGATAAAAGAATTTGAGAATAAATGGAAGATGGACTTTAATGAATTTAAAATCAGATTGGAAAAAGGAACCCTACCCCAGGATTCTTATTCCTTTGAAGTAGAACAGGACTTCTGGGAATGGGAAGAGGCTGAAAGTTTAAAGGCTCACTATGAATCATTAAAAGAAGAATGGACATAAGCCAATTTCTCTCTCTCCTTTTGCATGAACTATCAAATCTTGAATTTGTGGAAAAAGTTGATTTCCATACCGAAGTTTTTATCCTCAAAGGTAGAGTCTTTCTCCAGAAGGAGAGGTTTTTACAGGTCTATTTTAATGAACTCACTGGAACAGTAGCTTTTGCCCTGATTGAGCAAGGAAAGAGAATTTGGGGTGTTGATTATGATAAGGGGAGAGGATGGCATTTACACTCTGTTGACCATCCTGAAGCTCACGAAAATATAAATCCTCCAACTATAGAAGAAATAGTAGCTTTTTTATCTAGAGCATGGGGTCTTCTGGATTGAAAAATTTACCTCTCTTCTAACCATATTAGCTCAAGGACACCAGCATCAACAACCACGCCGAGGTGATGTTTCCTCAGCGCTGGAGAAGAGAAAAGTTTTCCCCCTTGCAAACAACTATGAGGGGGAAAAGACCCCCTCATAACCCCCCGAAGAAACATAAAGATAAAAGCAAAAAATGCAAAAGACAAAGAACTAACCGAGGAAGAAAAAGCGTCTTCCTCGGTAAAAGCCTTTGGATTCCCGATTAAAGATTTCGGGAATGACGGAGGAGGTGTAATTCCTGAATGGCTCTACGAGGAATCTAAATTACTTAAGGGCAAAAACATGGAGTTCCACCTACTCGTCACCCCGGCGACTTTCGAGCCGTTTTTAGTCTGTCCCTGAATGTATTTATTGCCCCTTGTTCGTCACCCCGGCAATCTTCAAGCCGGGGTCCATAAGTATTTATAAGTATTTAAAAGCATGGATGCCTGATAAAAAATTTCAGGCATGACGAAAGAGGAGGTCGTCACTCCTGAACGCCTCCACCATCACCTTGCCCGTCATTCCTGAACGCCTCTATCATCCCGTGGTCTGTCATTCCTGAATGTCTCTATCAGGAATCCAAATAATAGGAGGGGACATCCCTATCGTTCCCAATAGAAAGACAAAAAGAAAAAGCAAAAACATGGATTCCCGATTAAAGATTTCGGGAATGACGGAGGAGGTGTAATTCCTGAATGTCTCTACGAGGAATCTAAATTACTTAAGGGCAAAAACATGGATTCCCACCTACTCGTCACCCCGGCAATCTTCAAGCCGGGGTCCACAGTAT
>NZ_JAAYFP010000209.1:0-1609 GCF_012728195.1 Candidatus Sordicultor fermentans | reverse complement strand
TCAATTGAATAAAGTAAGATTCCTTGGATTAAAGGAAGAAGATGAGGGTCGTATTCTCGGAAAAAATTTGAGCAAAATACTGAATTTAGATTAACAGGATGATGAGATTATACTATTTTTATTTGAAATTGAAAAGAGTGCGAGTTGCTTCATTTAAAATCAAAGTGAAATGGTATCGTTGCCTCAACTAAAAATCAAAGTTAAATTATTATTCCCTTAAGAGAATATTCTTAAGGGAGGGATTAGAGGTGGGGCTTTCTATGAAGACACGAAGAGAAATTGTTTATGAGGCCAGTAAAGGATATAAGAAATTATCCAAGAAAGAAAAGACAGAGAGGCTCGATAACCTGGTAGCTATTACTGGATACAATCGTGACCATGCTTCACGATTACTCTCCCAGCATGATAGGTGTGTTTATGTAAAAGATGTTTCTGGAAGATCATATAGATTAGTTGGTGATGTGAGAAAAAAGGAAAAACGTTCTCGAAAGAGGAAATATGATACAGAAGTATTTAAAGCCTTAAAGCAAATCTGGGCTATTATGGACTATCCTTGTGGTAAACGATTAGCTCCCTGTATGAGCTGGCTTGTGCCAAAATTAGAGGCATTTGGAGAGATAAAAATAGAGCAAGAGGTGAGGGAGAAACTATTAACTATTTCTGCTTCCACTATTGACCGCTTACTTAAAGGAGAAAAGAAAAAAATGGCTCTCAAAAGCAGGAAGAGCACTAAACCTGGTACTTTACTTAAAAACCAGATTGAAGTACGTACTTTTGCCGATTGGAATAGAGCTAAGGTAGGATTTATGGAGATGGATTTAGTATCTCATGAAGGTGGTAATCCTAGGGGAGATTTTGCTTTTAGCTTAACTCTTACCGATGTATGCTCAGGTTGGACAGAAAATAGAGCAGTAAAAAATAGAGCCCAAAAGTGGACCTTTGAGGCTATAGACATCATAAAAAAAAGACTGCCCTTCTCTATTAAAGGTCTGGATTCAGATAATGATAGTACCTTTATCAACCATCATATGTTGCATTACTGTGAGGAAAACCATATTACCTTTACGAGATCCAGAGCAGGGAACAAAAATGATGGTTGTTACGTAGAACAGAAAAACTGGTCTATAGTGAGAAGAACGGTAGGTTATGCTCGCTATGATACCGATGAGGAGGTGGATATCTTAAACCAGATCTACGATGTCTTGAGGCTCTATGTGAATATGTTTCAACCTGTGGCAAAGTTAATATCCAAAGAAAGACAGGGAGCTAAGGTTAAGAAAATATATGATACTCCCAAGACTCCCTGTCATAGATTATTAGAATCCCCGGATGTACCTGAAGAGGTAAAAGCACAACTGCAAAAGACCTTTGATGAACTTAATCCAGCTGCCTTAAAACGAGAGATAGATAGGTTACTGAAAGAACTGACCAAAGCTTATCTCAAGAAAAAAACAGAGGTGGAACAAATTGACAGAGAACTCATTTTCACCTAGAATTTTATGTGAGGCATCGTATATATTTCACCTACATTTTTAAATGAGGCATCATGTAGGTAGTTAAAGAAATTTTGGAAAATTTTAAAACAATATACTCATTCTCTCTCTTTTTC
>NZ_JAAYFP010000208.1:0-9184 GCF_012728195.1 Candidatus Sordicultor fermentans | reverse complement strand
CTTCCCAGCCTTTTCTCTCTTCTTTATGTTCCCATATATACTGGTCTTTAGCTTCTAAGACATCAATTAGGATACCTGTTCCTAACTGGTTCAATTCTTTTCTTAATGTTTCCTGGAAAGTCAGGAAATCCATTTTTCCTTCCAGATGATGGCAAACAGCTTCTATAACCTTCTGGAATCTTTTTAAGGAATGGTATATTATATTCATGAGACCTCACCTCCATATGATTTGTGTGTTTTACAAATATATACCACTAAAACTGGATGGTGAGGTCTCTTTTTTTCTCCTTTCTTTAAAATATTTCTTCTTTAAAACTCCTACGATAAGTTTACACTAACAACGTTGCAAATGATAATATAATAAAAGAAATAAAAGTTAAAGGGGAAAGGCTCTATGACTTCTTATGAGAGAATAATCAATGCTTTAGAAGGAAAGCCCACCGACATTCTTCCCTATATCGATGGTTTTAACTGTTTGGAGGCTCGGCTATCTTTCTTTGGCCCTCAGGTGATGAAAGCAGGGTGGGAAGAAATAGCTCATCTCGAGGCTGAACTTTTCCAGTCTGACTGGGTAATAATCCCTGCTCCTTTGAATATACCAGGTGGCCCCGGTATCTTTTGTGACATAATTTCCGAAGACGATACCCACCTCCTGGCTCGCACTTTCTATGGAGGAATCTGGTACTGGCGCAAAAAGCCCTATCACGCCAAAGCCATTTATAACCCGGTAAATAATCTGGAAGACTGGGAAAGATTGTCCGAGCCTGATGAAGAAAAGCTGAGAAAAAGGATAAGAACCCTCCGAGAACCAGTGAAAAAGCTCAAAGACCGAGGATATTTTGTCACTATGGAGGGCAAAGGAGCTTTTGAGGCTACTTGGATGCTCTTTCGGGGATTTGAAAACACCTTAATGGATATTGTCCTGAATCCCGAGAGAGTGAAGAAAATGTCAGAGCGAGCAGTAAATGCTATCATCAAACTGGGTTTGATGGTAAAAGAAGAGTGTGAAGTAGATGGTATCTGGATAACCGATGATCTCGGGGCACAAAAGGCTCCCTATTTCAGCCCTCAACAATATCGACAGATTTTCAAGGATAATCACCGAAAAATGGTAGAAGCCTTTAAGAAAGCAGGTCTGAAAGTTACCTTTCACTCCCACGGTAATATTATGCCCCTGTTTCAAGATCTGGTAGAGGTGGGATTTGATTCCATCGATCCTCTCGATTCATATGATGGAATGGACTTTCCAGCCCTAAAAAAAGAATTCGGAGAGGCAGTAACTTTAAAAGGAGGAATAAGTTGCACCATTGGCCAGATGAACAAAGAAGAGCTGAAAGAGCACATCGGAGAAGCGGTAAAGATAGGAGGAGACAGAAGATTCATACTCTCAGGAGCAGGAGGAGTTCCCCCGGAGATGACTCTGGAAAACTTTAACCATTATCGAGAACTCATCTACAAAGCTCGTCGGAGTGAACTATGAAAGAAGATCCGGCAATCACAAGAGCCGGGTTTCTCACCGAGAATCGCTCAAGAGCATGGTGTGTTCCTCCTCCCGGGTATAGCGAGAAGCGATTTTACCTATCCCGTAGCTATTCTACAATAATGTCCCTTGGAAAATTCTCAAGAAGTGCCCCTTTGGTAAAGCAAAACGAAGTGATGATAGGATGGCCTACAGCGCTAAAAACAAAAAGACAATTCAAAAGAGAAGCCAGGTCGTGGTTTTTTGGCGCTCTTATGTCCAGATAAGTCGTAGGCTTTGAGATGCCCCTCTACTGCTTGCTGGCAGTGAAAACAAACAACGCCCATGGGGGGGTTCGGCCACCTCCAGCAGATACTCAGCCGACATAAAGTCTTCATCGGCTTTCTTGATTCAGTAGCTGATGATTTCCTCCTTCATACCTCTTTCCCTCAAGATAGGCTTCGTGAACAATGGCAGCTTTTCCTTTTCAAAAACTGCAGAATTCTTTATAAGAATATCAAAAGAGTAGCCGGGAAAAGAAAGGTGGAGGTCATTATAAAGAACGCTCCAGCTTCCTTTCCTTTTTGGGAGAGGAAGCTCTGTATCGATGAGAACCAGCAAATCCCAGTCACTGCTCTTTTGAGGATCCCCTCCACGCTCGGGAACCAAAAAGAATTACTCTCACCTTTTCGATGCCCTCTCGAGAAAGAGCGTCCACAATCACATTTTTACATTTTTAATGGCCATTGCTTCCTCTAACATTTAATACACGCTCCAGAATTTTTTCCGAATATATTCGCTAACTATAAGCATATCACCAAACAACCTGTGACAGAACAATAAGAGACGCTCTCTTCTTCGGGGGTTGTATTTGGCAATATGAATTTGCAGCATTCCGGAAGTTAATTTTCGCAGCACCTTCAATTTCAGAACTAACAGCTTATAGTAGAATGAGGCAAAGGATAACTTGGTTCGGAAAAGACCAGTAAATGTCGATGATGGCGGCTGTTATTTTCTCATCATAAAATATTTTATTCCACTTGCTGAATTCCAAGTTTATGGTAATTTTTATGCTGTACTTTTTAACTTCCGCTGTGCTGTATTTCTATTCTACCAAACACCAAGTAGGTGAAATAGATACAATGCCTCATCAATGTCTCATATAAACACCTTTCATATAAACATACCTACCATACTGGGAGAGTAATCGCAAATATAGTCACGATTGTATCCAGTAATAGCTACCAGGTTATCGAGCCTCTCTTTTTTTCTTTCCTGGATAATTTCTTATATCCTTAATTTCCTTCATAAACAATTTCTCTTCGTGTTTTCAAGAGATACCTCACCTCTAATCCCTCCTTAAGAATATTCTCTTAAGGGAATAATAATTTCACTTTAATTTTAGTTTTAGTTTAGGCAACTCGGCCCCTTGACAGCTCGACCTCTTGCTTTTAAAATAAACACGGTAAAAGAAACTTCTTCAGGGCAGGGTGAGGATTAAACCAATTCCCGACCGGCGGTAAAGGGCAGAAGCTCTGAGCCCGCGAGCCCTCCGGGGTAGATCCGGTGAGAAGCCGGAGCCGACGGTAAAGTCCGGAAGAAAGAAGAAGTAAAGATGAGAAGCATCAAAAGCCCTGGAAGTTCAAGTTTCCAGGGCTTTTTTTGACCCTGGAGAAGAAAAAGGAGGCATTTTTCGTGGAACAAAAAAAGCTGGTTTATGGTGGAGCATTGGCTGGATTATCTCTGGTGGTAAGTTTGTTAATTCATTTTCCTCTTATTCCTCAAGCACCTTTTCTTCTCTATGACCCGGGGGATATCCCCATTTTGGTGGCCGGTTTTAAATTTGGTCCAGGATTGGGCCTATTGTTGACTGCTGTGGTGGCGGTGCTATTTGCGCTAATCACCGGTCAAGGAGGCCCCTGGGGAGTGCTTATGCATTTTTTAGCTACTGGGAGCTATGTGGCTGTGGCTGGTTTTATATATCAAAGACGACGTACCCAAAACGGCGCAATAATCAGTTTAATAGTGGCTCCCCTTTTTATGACTGTGATTATGGCTGGAGCCAATCTGCTCGTAACTCCTCTTTATATGGGGGTGGGAAGAGAAGTAGTCAAGGGGATGCTTCTCCCTGCTATTATCCCTTTCAATCTTTTGAAGGGAGTTATAAATGGAGCCATTACTCTTTTGGTTTATAAGAGAATCAGCAACTTTATAGAAGAGCCTTTATATAAAAGGGGTAAAGCTACTACCCGGGTCCGGTCTTGACTCTATAGAAAGGAGAAGAATTTTAAACCGCAATCCGTAAGTAGAGTACCCTCCCCAGTTGTAGCGAGCGGTGACTCGGTGACAGGGAATTAAAAGAGGCAGGGGATTTTGCCCCAGAGCTCTTCCCACGGCGCGAGAAGCTCGGGGATTTCCTATCTTCTCTGCTAATTGTCCATAAGTGAGTGTTTTTCCGTAGGGGATGGGGGCGGTGGCTTTTAGAACTTCCCGGGTGAAAGGGGTAAGGTCATCTAAATAAAAAGGACAGGAAAAAGAGACGGGGTAACCCTCAAAATAATTCTGAATCGCTTCTTCCAGATAGGGAAAGGGACTTTTTTCCTGGGGACGAAGACAAAAACTAAACCCGGCTTTTTTCTGAAAGATAGATAAAGCTTTTTCCTTGCTTTTCTGGGGCAAGATAAAAGCCCGGAGCCTATCTTCTTGCCAGGAAACGAGAGAAAAGCCAAGCCAGGTTCTCAAATAAGAAAAATAAGCTCTTGACACTCTTTACTTATCCTCACTTCCGAGTATAATTATAGCTAAATTATATAAGAAATATAGCAGAAAAAACAAAAAATAATCCGAAGAAGGGAAAAAGTAGTTTTTGTTACCAATTGCAGAGAGCCGGGAGAGGTGGGAGCCCGGTATTGGAGCAAATACGAATGGGTCCTGGAGGAGTAAACCGAAAGGGATAATTCCGATTAAGGTTTACCGTTTCCCCGATAGAGGAAAAGAGTGGGGTTAGATACCCAAAAAGGGTGGCACCGCGAGCTTTGCCCCTCGTCCCTGTGTGGCGAGGGGCTTTTGTTTATAGAGCCTAAAAAGGAGGTAGGTTAAGGTGAAGAAAATTCTTCTTGTAAGTTTGGTGATACTCCTCGTGGGAATGCTTTCGGTTTGTGGTTGGGGGGAAGAAAAAATCAAAATCGGGATAGTGCAAATAATAGACCACCCTGCTCTTAATAACGTGAGGGATGGGGTAATAGATGCTCTTCTTGAAGTGTATGGCTATATCCCGGGCGAAAACATCGAGTATGACATTCAGTCGGCGCAGGGGGATATGCCCACCGCCAATACCATTGCTCAGAAATTTGTTTCTGAAAAAGTGGATTTAATTGTCTCCATTGCCACACCTGCTTCTCAGGCGGCAGTTAATGCCACTCGAGAGATACCGGTTGTTTTTTCTGCAGTAACTGACCCGGTGAGCGCTGGCCTGGTGAGCAGTTTAGAAAAACCGGGAAGCAATGTGACCGGAGTATCTGACATGGTGCCGGTGGATAGACAGATGTATCTCATAAAATTTCTGTTCCCCGATGCTAAAAAGGTGGGCAATCTCTATAACGCTGGAGAGGTAAACTCAGTGGTTACCAATGACATGGCTAAAGAAGCTTGCGCTGAGCTGGGTATGGAAATTCTGGAAGCCACAGTAGCTACCACTGCCGATGTATCCATGGCTGCGAGATCCTTAGTGGGGAAAGTGGACGCTATATATGTGGCCACTGATAATACAGTGATAAGCGCTTTAGATACGGTGGCTAAAGTTTGTGAGGATAACAAAATTCCTCTCTTTCTGGCTGACCCCACCACAGTAAGCCAGGGAGCACTTTTAGCTCTGGGTTTTGATTACTATCTCCATGGTCGGCAAACAGCCGATTTGGTGGCCCGGATTCTTCAAGGGGAAAACCCAGGAGAGATACCGGTGGAGTTTGCCAGGAAATTAAAACTTTTGTTTAATCCACGAACGGTGGAAGTACTGGGTCTGGATGAGGAAGAATTTACATCTAAGCTTAACGCTTTTATAGAAGACATGAAGGCTCAGGGAGTGGAAGTTTCTCTGGAAGCATTGCCAGAGTGATAATCAAGAGGGGAGAAGCAAAATACTTCTCCCCTTTAAAGCTAAAGAGGAGGTAGCCTATTAGCAATTTTTTCCTTTACAGCTTGCAAGAAGGTTTATTGTTTGGGATATTGGCTCTGGGGGTGTTCATCACTTTTCGGTGTCTTGATTTTCCCGACCTCACCGTAGACGGTAGCTATCCCTTAGGGGCGGCAGTTTTTGCTGTCATGATATATCACGGTTTTGGTGCAGGATGGGCGATGTTAGCTGCTTTTTTAGCTGGAGCTTTAGCCGGGGCTTTCACCGGTTTTTTGCACACTTTTTCTCGTATTCCTGCTCTTCTTTCCGGGATATTAACCATGACCTGTCTTTATTCTATAAATCTCCGAATTATGGGAAGGCCAAATATCTCTCTCTCGGAAAATCTGGGGCATCGAACTATTTTTGTTATTTTACGAGATTGGTTTCCGGAAGTGCCAGAAGCTTATCTCCGCCTGGCGTTTTTACTGTTCTTAATTGTGGGTATCAAGCTCTTATTGGACTTTTTTTTAGGAACAGAAATCGGCTTGTCTATTAGGGCCACAGGAGATAACGAAACTCTGGTAGAGTCGCAGGGTGTGAACCCTGACTCTATGAAGCTAATCGGGGTTAGTGTCTCCAATGCTCTCGTAGCCTTTTCGGGAGCCATGTTTGCTCAACATCAAGGGTTTGTGGATGTGAATATGGGTATTGGCATGGTGGTTTCGGGCCTGGCCTCGGTGATTGTGGGAGAGGTGTTGATGCGGGGAAAGACAATTTTTGTTATGACTCTCCAGGTAATAGTGGGCTCGATAGTTTATCGGTTAGCTACTGCTGTAGCTCTCAATTGGGGTTATAACATCGGGTTTAAGCCCTATGACCTGAAGCTATTTACCGGCCTTATAGTGATTATTATTCTTTCTTACCCTGCTGTGCAAGAAAGATTTTCCCGGAGGGCGAGGACAAAACAAAATGGATAACAGAGAAAATAAGGTAATGCTACAACTGGAAAATGTGAATAAATATTTTTTCCGTTACACTCAGGATGAGCAATGGGCAGTTCGTAATCTAAACCTGAAAATCTCAGAAGGACAGTTTGTGACTGTGGTAGGGAGTAACGGTGCAGGCAAGACCACCCTTCTTAACCTGATAAGCGGTAGTTATTTGCCTGATAGTGGGAAGATAATGATAAACGGGGAGGATGTAACTAATCTTCCCGCTTACCGCCGGGCTCCTTATATAGGGAGGGTATTCCAGAACACTTTTCAAGGTACCGCTCCCTCTCTGACCATTGAAGAAAATCTATCTCTTGCCTACCTCAAAGGCAAAAGGAAAGGTCTGCGTCCGGCTATAAACGATGAGGTAAAGAAATTTTTTCAAGAGAAGCTTGCCGATGTGGGCCTGGGTCTGGAGAAAAGACTGCGAGAGCGGGTGGGGTTACTCTCTGGTGGGCAAAGACAGGCACTGGCTCTGGTTATGGCTACTTTTGGTCATCCCAAAATTCTTCTTCTCGATGAGCACACCGCTAATTTAGACCCCAAGACGGGAGAGAAAATTATGGAGCTTACTAATAAGTTGATTGAAGAAAACACCCTCACTGCTTTAATGGTTACCCACAATTTGCAAAGCGCTTTGAGCTTTGGAGACCGTACTCTGATGATGGATGAAGGAGAGATAGTTCTTGACCTTGTAGGAGAAGAAAGGAAGAAGATGACTATCGAAGAGCTTCTGGAGAGGTTCAGCGAGCTGAGACACAAAAAATTTACCGAAGACCGAGCATTGTTATCTTCTTAAAAACTAAAAAAATTCGCTTTACTCTTTTAGAGAGTGAGCGCTAGAAAGGAGAGAAGGTATATGGAAGAGAGCAAGATAATATTAAGTGAAAGAGAGATACCTACTACCTGGTATAATATCATCCCCGATTTACCCTGTCCTCTGGAGCCTCCTCTCAATCCTGTTACTAAAGAACCAGCTAGGCCGGAAGATTTTTTACCCATCTTTCCTCCCAGCTTGATCGAACAGGAGATGAGCGGAGAAAGGTTTATAGACATTCCGGGGGAGATTTTGGATATTTATTCTCTCTGGCGTCCCACTCCTCTTATTAGAGCCCGGCGCCTGGAAGAAGCCCTTGGAACCCCTGCCCGTATTTACTATAAGTATGAAGGAGTGAGCCCGGCGGGGAGCCACAAACCCAATACCGCTGTGCCTCAGGTTTATTATAATAAAAAGGACGGCACAAAGAGATTAACCACTGAAACCGGTGCTGGCCAGTGGGGGTCGGCTCTGGCGATGGCCTGCCAGTTTTTTGGCCTGGAATGTACCATTTATATGGTGCGAGTGAGCTATGAACAAAAGCCCTACCGGCGAGTTTTAATGCAGACCTGGGGAGGAGAGGTTTACTCCAGCCCCAGCTCCCAGACTAACATAGGAAGAGAAGTGTTAGCTAAAGATCCCGACTCCCTGGGAAGCCTGGGGATAGCTATCAGCGAAGCTATTGAAGATGCCACCTCCACTCCTAATTCTAAATATAGTCTGGGTAGTGTGCTCAATCATGTTCTCTTGCACCAGACCATTGTGGGAGAAGAAGCTAAGCTGCAGCTGGAAAAAGCAGGAGAAAAATACCCCGATATTATAATTGGCTGTGTGGGAGGAGGAAGCAATTTTGGAGGTATCCTTTTCCCTTTCATGCGGGATAAATTAAAAGGAGAAAAGGACTTTCGAGCTATTGCAGCAGAGCCGGTAGCCTGTTCCTCTTTTTTACGGGGGAAATATGAATATGATTATGCAGATGTGGCTCGCACCACTCCTCTTTTGAAAATGTACACCTTAGGACATGACTTTATTCCTCCTGGAATCCATGCCGGGGGCTTAAGGTATCATGGCATGTCGCCCATTTTGAGCCTGCTTTACAACCTGGGCTTTTTAGAAGCCCAATCTTACCAGCAAAAGGCGATTTTTGAAGCTGCTATGCTTTTTGCTCGTACTGAAGGGATAGTGGTGGCTCCCGAAAGCGCTCATGCTATAAAGGCAGCAATAGAAGAAGCCCAAAAGTGCACTCAAGAAGGAGAAGAGAAAGTTATTCTCTTTAACCTGAGTGGCCATGGCTTTTTAGACTTAGGAGCTTACGACCTCTACATCAACGAGGGTCTTCCTGATATAAACCACGAATCGTAGAAGTTGAGCTCTATTTAAGTATGGTAGCTTATTTATTCCCCTCCGGTTGGGAGTTTCTTTTATCTGGAGGGCTGATGTTAAGGAAATTACAAATGGGGGATGCTTTCTCTGTAGCCGAGCTATAAGGGAGCATCCTCTATAACCTCTTTCTTGTTTATCCTCTTGCATGCTCTATCGGGTATAAAGGAAGGCGCTCTATAGCCTTCCTTCTTTTTTTTCGCCACCCTGAATGCCTCTGTCACCGCCTTGTCTCTCATTCCTGAATGGTTCTACGAGGGGTCTAAATTATTTAAGAGCAAAAAACATGGATTCCCACCTCCTCGTCACCCCGGCAATCTTCAAGCCGGGGTCCATGGTATTTAAAAGTATTTGGATGCCTGATAAAAAATTTCAGGCATGACAAAAAGAGAAGCCCTCGGAGGGAGAGGGACGGTTTAGAG
>NZ_JAAYFP010000207.1:0-4102 GCF_012728195.1 Candidatus Sordicultor fermentans | reverse complement strand
TAATCCCATTTTGGATAAAGTCTGAGTCATAGCTGCAGTAAGAGTAGTTTTTCCATGGTCTACGTGTCCAATAGTTCCTACATTAACGTGAGGTTTCTTTCTTTCAAACTTTTGCTTTGCCATAATCCATCTATCCTCCTTCTATCTACTTTTTTCCATAATTTCACTTTTAACAAAAGAGGGAACTTCTTCATAATGGGAAAACTGCATGGTGTAACTGCCTCTTCCCTGAGTAAGAGAACGCAAAGCAGTAGCATAGCCAAACAGTTCCCTGAGAGGAACTAAAGCGTTGACAACCTGTACTGCTCCTCGTGTTTCCATTCCCTCGATTTTTCCTCGCCGAGCATTCAAGTCTCCTATTACCTCTCCTAAGTACTCCTGAGGAATGATAACCTGAACTTTCATAATGGGTTCTAAAATAACCGGTTCAGCTTTCTGGATAGCTTCCTTTACCGCCATAGCTCCGGCAATTTTAAAAGCAATATCCGAAGAATCCACCGGGTGGTAAGAACCGTCTATTAATTTTACTTTAATCCCCACCACTGGAAACCCAGCTATTACACCACTGTCCAGAGCTTCTTTCACTCCGGCTTGAACAGCGGGAATATACTCTCGCGGGATAGCTCCCCCCACTATACGGTCTTCGAAAACAAAATTTTCTTCTGTGGGCTCTACTTCTAAAACCACGTGACCGTATTGCCCTCTTCCACCAGTCTGACGGATGAATTTACCCTCCGCTTTAGCAGACCCTTTGATAGTTTCTTTATAAGCCACCTGAGGCTGACCAACGTTGGCTTCCGCTTTGAACTCCCGCAACAGGCGATCAATTACAATCTCAAGATGTAACTCTCCCATCCCTGAAATTATCGTCTGGGAAGTTTCTTCATCGGTACGCACTCGAAAAGTAGGATCTTCCTCAGATAGCTTGGAAAGAGCAATGGTTAGTTTATCTTGATCTGCCCGGGTCTTAGGCTCGATAGCTACTGAGATAACCGGTTCGGGGAAAGAAAGAGATCCTAAAATAATAGGGTGATTTTCGTCACAGAGAGTGTCACCAGTGGCAGCTTTTCTCAAACCTATGATACCACACAAATCTCCTGCTCTTACTTCATCTACATCTTCTCTATGACTGGCATGAATCATTAACAACCTACTTACTCTTTCTTTCTCTCCCTTAGTAGAATTGTAAACATAACTACCGCTTTTCAAAGAACCAGAGTAAACTCGTAAAAAAGATATTTTCCCCACATGAGGATCACTGGCAATCTTAAAAACCAGGCCAGAAAAAGGCTCCTCAACTGAAGCAAATCTCTGTTCTTTCTCCCCGGTTTTAGGATTAATCCCTTCTACAGGAGGCAAATCCAGAGGAGAGGGAAGATACCAGACGATAGCATCCAATAGGGGATGGATAGCCTTATTCCGGAGAGCAGTCCCCCCTAAAACAGGAATGAATTTACCCGCTATGGTTACTCGTCGAATAGCTTCTCTTATCTCAAGAGGAGAAGGATCTTCTCCTTCTATGTATTTCTCCATTATATGATCATCTAACTCTGCTAAAGCCTCTATCAATTTATGTCTGACATCCCGGGCTTCACTCATGAGCTCAGAAGGAACTTCGGTTATTTCATAATCTGTGCCCTCTCCCTCCGAATCATAAAGATAGGCCTTCATTTCTATTACGTCAACCACGCCCCGAAAATCAGATTCCTTACCTATAGGAACCTGAAGAGGGTGAGCGTTAGCGTTCAGCTTGTGACGAATAGACTGGACTGCAGCATAAAAATCCGCTCCTACTCTATCCAGCTTATTAATAAAAGCAATACGAGGCACGTGATAGTGGTCAGCCTGATACCAGACTGTTTCTGATTGAGGCTCTACCCCTTCCAATCCAGAGAAAACTGCTACTGCTCCATCCAGCACTCGCAAGCTTCTCTCTACCTCTGCAGTAAAGTCCACGTGGCCTGGCGTATCAATGATATTAATACGAAAATCTCTCCAGAAACAGGTAGTAACTGCCGAACTTATAGTTATACCCCGCTCCCGCTCCTGAGGTAGAAAGTCCATAGTAGCTGCCCCTTCATGAACTTCCCCCAGGCGGTGGATTTTCCTGGTATAGTAAAGGATACGCTCGGTAATTGTAGTTTTACCTGCGTCAATATGAGCCATTATTCCAATATTACGAATTTTAGAAATAAGATGTTCTTCAGATTCTGATCGAACTCTATTTGTCATAGTTTTACTCACCTTAAAATTCCTGACCTCCTATTAAAACCAACGATAATGAGCAAAAGCTTTGTTAGCTTCAGCCATTCGGTGCGTGTCTTCTCTCTTTTTAACTGCTCCACCTGTTCCATTAGCTGCATCCATTATCTCTTGAGCTAATTTATCTACCATATCTCTTCCCGGTCGCCCCTGAGCATAGCTAACCAACCAGCGCAACCCCAGACTTTTGCTCCTATCTGGCCTGACTTCCATAGGAACCTGGTAGTTCGCCCCTCCCACTCGACGGGGTCTTACTTCTATAAGGGGCATTACATTGTTTAAAGCCTGGGACAAAACATCCATAGGGTCCCTTTTGGTTTTGTCTCTTATTGTTTCAAAAGCCCCGTAAACAATTTTTTCCGCCACACTTTTCTTTCCTGACCGCATAACTTTATTAATCAAACAAGCTACGTCTACATTATTGTAGACTGGATCAGGAGGTGTCTTTCTTTTAGGAACTGGACCTTTCCTGGGCAACTTCTTCACCTCCTCAAGATTTGGGCTTTTTAGCTCCATACTTGGAGCGAGCTTGTTTTCTATTTTCCACTCCCGCAGTATCCATAGTCCCCCGGACAACGTGATACCGAACCCCGGGCAAATCCTTTACTCTCCCTCCTCTAATGAGGACAATGGAATGCTCCTGCAGATTATGCCCGATACCAGGAATATAAGCGGTAACTTCTATTCCATTGGTAAGCCTCACCCGGGCCACTTTACGTAAAGCCGAATTAGGCTTTTTAGGAGTGATAGTCCACACTCTGGTACAAACCCCTCTTTTTTGAGGGGAGTTTTTCAAAGCTGGAGCACTGCTTTTCTTTTTGGGTTGTTTTCTACCCTGCCTTACCAGTTGATTAACAGTTGGCATTTTATTCCTCCCTTATTCTTAATCTTCAACAATAGCTGCACAAGAAGCCTCTATTTCTATACCACAGGCTAATCCTAAATCTTTAGCCAGAGGCACATATTCCCAGGGTATTTCTCTTTCTTTCAAAATACCGATTAATTCTTTTTGCACTTCTTCATCCACATCACGAGCCAAAAAAACTTTCTTCGCTATATTTTTCTTTATTGCTCTTTCGGTTTCTCGCTTCCCCACCACTATTTTTTTATTTCTCAACTCCTCTATACTCAAAAATACACCCCCAAAAGCAACGGAGCAATTTTAGCAACATTTGTAGAACCTGTCAACTGTTTCCAGGCTATGATTACAAACTATCGCAGGAGTATTTTTATTTTTCTCTTCTATGTAGAGCTTAAACCCCCTCCATATGGCCTCAGGTAGTATATCATCTCTAAATGAAAAATTCCAGCTCGCCCAGGAAAAGTCTTTTAGTTAAACTCTCCGGGGAAATCGATAGCTGGTTTTTTATTATCCAGAGCAAAAGAGAAAATTTTGACCGCTTTGAGGAAAACCCTTCTTACAGAAGGTAATTCTTCTCCAAAAAGAAGATGCGAAACTCCTCTTCTTTCCCTCGCCTTTGCCAGCACCTCCGGTGTTTTTGAGGAGGATTTTCGCCCGAGGCCAGCTTGCTAAAAACATAATAATGCTTGGCTATTATTCAAAGGCGCTTCTATTAAACTAGAAGCCCTCTAAAGCAAAAAATAGAAAGAGTAATTTAATCAAATATCGGATTCGATAAACTTAGTAAAAACGTAAAACCCTAAGTTAATCACTCCATTGGTGATAAAACCAGTTCCACTGCTCGGGATATTGGAGAATGAACTCTCCTAAAACCTGATTGCAGAGAGTCGTTCCCCGAACAATATTTTCCCGATGAGAAGGAGCAGAAGGCCACTCCAGGGGAGGAAGAAAAGCACTTTGATGTTTCAACTCTTCTTC
>NZ_JAAYFP010000206.1:0-17860 GCF_012728195.1 Candidatus Sordicultor fermentans | reverse complement strand
TAAAGTCAAAAATACCGGAAGTCGAGTGGGAGATGAAGTAGTGCAACTGTATATCCACGACCGGGTAGCCTCAGTGGAGCGACCGGTAAAGGAGCTCAAAGGATTTAAGCGCCTTACTCTCCAGCCTGGTGAAGAAAAAGAAGTTATATTTACTCTTTTCCCTGAGCAATTAGCTTTTTACGATGAGTTTATGAGGCTAATAGTGGAGCCAGGGGTTTTTGAGGTTATGATAGGCAGTTCTTCGGAAGATATCCGGCTTTCAGGAGAATTTGAGGTGGCAAAAGAAAAAGTGCTTACCAAGTATAGGAAATTCAGTAGCGAAGTTATAGTATCCCGCAAAGTTGGTTAAAGGCAAATTACATCGGAAGCTAAAAATGGAAAATCGTCACACAGCAAGGGATACTATAACTTCTTTAGTTTTTTCAGGTTTTTATTTTCTTAGGGGGTTATAGGGGGTTTTCCCCTATACTGGGAAATCTTTTCTTCCCAGTAGTTTTGATTTTCAGTCTTTTAGGTTTTTGTGAGTTTTTGTGTGTCTGGGGGTTATAGGGGGTCTTTTCCCCCTATAGTTGGTATTGTCTGTGGCAATCTCCCCAAAGGTCAATCGCGAGCCTTGTAGTTTAGTTTAGCTTGGCGTGGCAATCGCGTTTTTCCTATTAGAGAGAATCTAAAAACCAGATCGCCACGCCGCTGGAGTGTTTTCTCTCCAGCGTAATTGGGTTTAGTATTTTACATCTCTTTTGCTTTAAGTTTGCGCCGCAGGCTGTATTGCGGTTAACTATAATAATAAAATAGGAGGAAACTCATGAAATTTCAAGGTTTACATCATGTAGCTATCAAAACCAACGATCTCGACAAAACTCTTGATTTTTATTGCGGCATTTTAGGGTTGGAAGTGGAAGAGCGATTTTATGATGCAGGAGAGCAATCGGATATTGTTTTCCTCTCTTTAGGAAACACTCTACTGGAGGTCATCGCTCCCCATCGGCCAGAAGAAAAAGAACTCAACTTTTCTACCTGTTTTCACCTGGCCTTAGCCACTTCCAATGTAGAAGAAACCTACGAAAAGTTGAAAGAAAAAGGGATAAATTTCACTCTCCCCCTCACAGAAAGCGGTGGATTCAAGTATGCCTATTTTTCTGGACCAATGGGAGAAACTCTGGAAATAGTGGAAAGAATAAAAGCTAAGTAAAGAGCCCTCTTTTAAGGAAAGAGAGAAGAGCTTCTCTTTCTGCCTCTGGAATCCTCTCTTCTTCTATGGTCATGCCATAGCGAGAAGAAAGAAGAACTTGATGGACGGGGGTGGGGTCGTATCCTCCCCACCCCGCAATATATGACCATCTCTTCCCTGAAATCTCGCTGAACCACACCCGTGCGTCATAGCGGGAGTAAATCTCTTCTGCTATTATTTCCAGCTTCTCTTCTACAGGAAGTTCCTTAATTTTTTCTTCTATTTGCTCAAGCCATTTCTCAAACTCGCAGGTCTCTTTCACCTTTTTTTATCCTCTGTAAATATTCTTCTACTTTAGGCTTTATTCCATCCTTAAGGCTGGATAGGTGCTCTTGGATAACTTTTTCTCCTATCTCTTTAGTTTGAGGAGAGGCATAATCTTCCAGATATTCCTGGAAAGTCAAAATGGCGTTAGGAATGCAGAAATAGTGGATTTTACCCTTTTTAGCTATATCCATAAAGTACCTCCCCGTTCTTCCACAACGATAATCAGCAGTGCAAAAAGAAGTTATATACCCCATTTGTGCTAACTCCCGAATTACTTCGTCTAAAGAACGAGGGTCTCCAATTTGAAATTGTTGACGCTCTAATTCCTGCTCATTCGAGTTATCGCTATAAGCTCCAATACCAATGCGAGTGGAGGCATCAATCTGGGTGCACCCCACTGGAATCACATCCCGGCGGATGTAAGCCGGTTCTCGAGCAGTGAGTATCATTCCCGTGTAAGGGACAGAAAGTCTGATAACAGTCACCAGGCGCTTAAAGTCCCGGTCGGATACCCGATATTTAGTTTCTTCCACTAAAGGGGTGTTCACTGCTGGCTCTAAGCGAGGAAAAGATATAGTATGGGGGCCAACTCCAGCAAAGTGTTTTTCTAAATCAATGGTGTGATAAAGAAGCCCCATCACCTCAAACTTCCAATCATATAAGCCAAAGAGAGCTCCAATAGCCACATCATCAATCCCTGCTTCTTGAGCTCGATGGAGAGCATACAACCTCCATTGATAGTTGGATTTTATTCCTGAGGGGTGAAGCTGTCGATAGGTTTCATGATGATAAGTTTCCTGAAAAACCTGAAAAGTCCCGATTCCCACTTCTTTCAAAATCTTATACCGGGATATGTCCATAGGAGCAGCATTGACATTTACTCTCCTGATTTCTCCATTTCCTACTCTGGTATCATAAATGGTTTGAATGGTGCTCGCAATATAATCAGCATCAGAGAGAGGGTGCTCTCCGTAGACCACTACCAATCTCTTATGTCCTAAGGACACCAAGGTTTCAGTTTCTCTTCGTACTTCTTCTAAAGTCAAGCGATGTCTTTTCTGTAGATTATTATCCCGACGGAAACCACAGTACAGACAACTGTTAACACAGAAATTGCTACAGTAAAGAGGAGCGAAAGTCACTATCCTGTCCCCATAAACACTTCTTTTTATCTCTCCTCCTGCGCGGTACATTTCCTCCCACAGATCTTCATCTTCTACATTTAATAATGTAGCAGTTTCTTCGGGCTCCAGGCGCTCAAGAGATAGTGATTTAGCAATGATGTCTCGCACTTTTTGGGGCTCGGGATTACGGTTTTTCTGGAGAAGCTCTTCTATTTCTTCATCATTAATAAAGTCCTTTCCCCCTTCTAAAAACTTTTCATTCTCCTCTTCCTTGATAATGTTACCCATCCACTCTTTGACGCTCATTTTCTTCGCCTTCCTTTCCCAAAAAAATAATGCCCGGCCCTACGGTTGAGGTAGAACCAGGCATTAAATATTTGCTACCCTTGGTTTCAGAAAATCTTCCTCGCCGCAGGTTCCCTAAATTACAATCTAAACAATATAACCAAACAAATACTATATAAAATCCCCTGAAATGTCAAATAAAGTTCAATTTTTGTAGAGCCTCAATAAATTATTTCATCATATTCTCTATAGTCCCCTCTAAAACCTCTTAGTTGTATCCCCGTTCCCGTGAAGCAACCTGTGATTTTAGATGCCTGATTAAATCTTCTCACCACCCCTCGCTTCTTTCTTTTCCTCTCTGGGGGAGAGGATCAGGGTGAGGTTTCCTCAAGTTCGTCATCCCTGAATGCCTATCAGGAGTCCATGGTTTTTAAAACCAAAGAAAAAGCAAAAACGTGGATGCCTGATAAAAGATTTCGGGAATGACAAAAAAAGGAGGTCGTCATCCCTGAATGCCTCTATCAGGGGTCCATGGTTTTTAAATACATGGATTCCCCGCTAAAAATTTCGGGAACGACGACAGAAGGGGTGGATACCTACTGAAGATCTCGGAAACGACGGGAGGAGGGAAATCCTTCCGGGAAGAGGGTTAGGGTGAAATTGACTATGAAGGGAGATGCCTCCTCATAGCTCCGTTCTGCACCGCCGTGCGAGGGGAAGCCCCGGAGTACAATACAGATAAATGGAGTACCGAATATAAGGATGTTGCCATGGATTTTGCAGTTAATTATAATAATCGATATTGCTCCTTGCTAATTTGACTCAGTTCATATACATTATTAGGGGTAAAATATGCTAATCGGGAGGATGTGGAAATGGAATTAGATGTAAATAAAATCCAGGAAATACTGCCTCACCGCTTTCCTTTCCTCTTAGTAGATAAAATAATATCTCTGGAGAACGATAAAGTTGTGGGGGTAAAAAATGTGACTATGAATGAGTGGTTTTTCCAGGGGCATTTTCCGGGAAAACCTGTTATGCCAGGAGTTTTGATTTTAGAGAGCATGGCTCAAGTAGGTGCCACTATGATGATGAACATGGAAGAGTTTCGGGGATGTATTCCTTATTTTACCTCTTTAAATGGTGTTAAATTCCGCCGTCCGGTTATACCAGGAGACCAGTTAGTAATGGAGGTAACTCTCCTCAAGGTGCGGAGAGGAATTGGTAAGTTAAAAGGAGTAGCACGAGTGAATGAAACAATAGTAGCAGAAGGAGAAATAGGTTTTTCTCTGATAAAAGAGGAGGCAGAAGATTGAGCAATGGTGAGGTAAAAATATTAGGAACAGGCTCCAGCGTGCCAGAGCGAATTATTACTAATTTTGACCTGGAAAAAATGGTAGATACGAGCGATGAATGGATTACCACTCGCACCGGTATCAAAGAAAGAAGAATAGCACAGGAGGAAGAAAGTACTTCTACCTTTGCCTTGCTTGCCGCTCAAAGGGCGCTTCAGGCTGCTCAAGTTTCTCCTGAAGAGTTAGACCTCATAATAGTGGCTACAGTTACTCCTGATATGCTTTTTCCTGCAACAGCCTGCTTATTGCAGAGAGAGTTAAAAGCTCATAAAGCCGCCAGTTTTGACTTAGAAGCAGGTTGCACAGGGTTTGTTTACGCTTTATCCCTGGCTGAAAAATATCTCCGGGGGGGAGGGGGAGAAAAAGCTTTAGTGGTGGGAGCAGAGACCCTTTCTAAAATATTAGACTGGGAGGATCGCTCTACCTGTGTGTTGTTCGGCGATGGGGCAGGAGCAGCAGTCCTGGGGTTGAGCGAAGAAGAGGGAATTATAGCTACTTACCTGGGCTCTGATGGAGGAGGAGCTCATCTTCTGGAACTCCCCGCCGGTTGTTCTCGAATGCCAGCTTCTCTGGATACCGTTAATAGCCGATTGCACTATATAAAAATGAATGGAAATGAAGTATTTAAATTTGCGGTGAAAATTATGGAAGAGGCTTCCTTAGAAGTAATAAAAAGAGGCCAGGTAGAAATAGATGAGGTGAGCCTTTTTATTCCTCATCAGGCCAACATTAGAATCATTAATTCGGCAGCTAAAAGGCTGGGCATTCCCGAGGAGAAAGTTTTTGTGAATGTTCATAAATATGGTAACACCTCCTCAGCCTCCGTTCCTCTGGCTTTGGACGAAGCATACCGGGAGGGGAAAATCAAAAGGAGTGATTTAGTGCTCCTGGTTGGTTTTGGCGCCGGTTTGACCTGGGGCTCAGCCCTTATCCGATGGTAAAGGAGGTTTTAAGGTGGAAAGAAATGTAGTAGTCACGGGCATAGGAGTAATAAGTCCGGTAGGTAGTGGCAAAGATAAATTCTGGCAATCGCTCATCGGGGGTAAATCAGGAATTGATAGAATTAAAAGCTTTGACCCTGGAGATTTTGATAGTCAGATGGCCGGAGAAGTAAAGGATTTCGACCCCGAAGACTTCCTCCCCCGCAAAGAATACCGGAGGATGGACCGTTTTTCCCAGTTTGCAGTTTGTGCTTCCCTTATGGCCATGCAAGATGCTTCCATATCTCTTGAGAATCTGGATAGAGAGAGAGCAGGGGTTATTTTAGGCTCAGGCATCGGGGGAATCCAGACTTTTGAAGAACAGCACCAGATTCTTTTAACTAAAGGTCCGGGAAAAGTCAGTGCTTTCTTTATTCCCATGATGATAGTTAACATGGGGGCAGCCAATGTGGCGATACAGTTGAAGTTGAAAGGACCCAATAGTTGTGTTTCTACCGCTTGCGAAGCTTCTACCCATGCCTTAGGAGAAGCTCTGCGCATCATTCAGAGAGGAGAAGCAGACTTGATGGTAGTAGTGGGAGCAGAAGCTTCTATTACTCCTTTAGCTTTTGCTGGATTTTGCGCTATGAAAGCCCTTTCCACCCATAATGATAATCCGGCTAAAGCTTCCCGCCCTTTTGACCGCACAAGAGACGGATTTGTAATGGCCGAGGGAGCAGCAGCACTAATTTTAGAAGAGGAAGACAAGGCGAGAGAGCGAGGAGCACGAATTTACGCTGAGTTAAAAGGATATGGCTCCACCTGCGATGCTTACCACATTACTGCCCCTGATCCAGAAGGAGAAGGAGCAGCCCGGTCTATGAAGCTGGCGATAGAAGATGCCCGCTTAACCACAGAAGATATCGATTATATCAATGCTCACGGTACCTCTACTCCCTTAAATGATAAAGTGGAAACCCTGGCCATTAAAAAAGTTTTTGGAGAAAGAGCTTACCAGATTAAAATTAGTTCCACTAAATCTATGACCGGACATCTTCTGGGGGGAGCAGGAGCACTGGAGGGAGCAGCTACTGCTCTTTCCATTTATCACGGCATCATTCCCCCCACTATTAATCTGGAAGAAAAAGACCCGGAGTGCGATCTGGATTACACCCCCGGTCAAGCTTTTCCTCTTAAAATCAGGAGCGCTCTTTCCAATTCTTTCGGATTCGGAGGCCATAACGGCACTTTAGTCTTTTCTCGCTACGGAGAGTGATATCAATGGTCAACTGGTGGGTCTTGCCTCTCAACTACCTCTTAGGTTCTTTCCCTTGTGGGTTGATAGTGGGCTGGATAACCAAAGGTGTGGATATAAGAGAATATGGGAGTGGCAGTATTGGTGCCACCAATGTTTCCCGGGTAGCAGGTTTCCTGCCCGCTCTTATCGCCGGCGTGGGAGATGCCTCAAAAGGATTTTTAGGCGCTTATTTAGCCACTCGTTTTCTACCCAATCCCTATCTCTGGTTTTTAGCTCTTTTTCTCTTGATTGTCGGTCATGACTGGTCTATATTTCTCCGCTTCCGAGGAGGGAAAGGAGTAGCCACTACTTTAGGGATACTTTTTTACCTCTCCTGGGAATCGGCGCTTCTTTGTTTTCTCGTCTGGGTGGTCATGGCATCCATTACCCGCTACTCCTCCGTAGGTTCCCTGAGCGGTGCTCTTTTGATGCCCGTTTTCCTTTACCTGTGGGGAAAGCCTCCAGAGTTTATAGTCTGGGGAATATTTGCCGCAGCGCTCGTGTTCTGGAGGCACAAAGGAAATATCCAGAGGTTAATCCAGGGTAAAGAGTTAAAGATGGGTCAGAAAGGAGCGTAAAGAACATGATAGAATTAAACAAAGATAATTTCAAAGAAGAAGTGCTGGATTCAGAGATTCCAGTATTGGTTGATTTCTGGGCCACCTGGTGCACGCCCTGCCGAATGATGGCTCCTATCATAGAAGACATAGCTAATTCCTGGCAGGGAAAGGTCAAAGTTTGTAAATTAAATACCGATGATGCTCCGGAAATTGCTATTAAATATGGCATTCAAGCTATCCCTACCCTTTTAATTTTCAACGGAGGTAAAGAGGTGGGAAGAATAGTAGGATATGTACCTAAAAAAACTGTGGAGGAAAAACTGCAAGATATCATAAAACCCTGATGCGCAAATTAAAAATATTAGTTTGGATTTCATGTCTTATCCTTTTAATTCTTTTTCTCCAGGAAGAAGTAATTAGCATAGAAACAGAAGAGGATATCTTTGGTCTCAATCTGGTTCGCTCTCTGGGGGGAAACTCTCAAGTCAGAAAGGAAGTAGCCCTGACTTTTGATGATGCTCCCAGTCCTTTTACTAAAGAAGTGTTGAAAATTTTAGATAATTATGGAGTATCAGCTACTTTTTTTCTGGTTGGTTCTCAAGTAGAAAAGTCTCCTGAAGTTGCTCGCCAGATTGTAGCTGCAGGACATGAAATAGGTAATCACTCATTCTCTCATTGCTGGTCGAGTGATGATTCAGTGGAAACCCTGGTAGAGGATATTAAGCGGGCAGAAGAAGCTATTTACCGAGCTACCGGCCAGGTCCCTCTATACTTCCGTCCTCCGGGGGGAATGGTAAATGACAAAGTAAAAGAAGCCTGTGGGCAAACCGGCTACAGCATCTTATTGTGGTGGGTAGACTCTCAAGATTGGTTGCTCACTGAAGAAGAAATCCTGGAAAAGGTCAAAAAAGAAGTAAAAGACGGAGCTATCATTCTTTTTCACAACTTAGCAACAACTGTTGAGGTTCTGCCCCAGGTTATTGAGGACTTAAGAAGAGAAGGTTATAAGTTTGTTACCATCTCTCAACTCCTCAGATATTAGAGGTAAAAAAGATGCTCTGGCCCCCGGAATGGAGTTTTTTGCCCCATGCTCTGAATAATTTTCGAGGAACACTTATGGTAGTGGCTCCACCAGACCGGGGGAAAACCACTTTAATCCGCTTGCTCACTTCTTTTTTTGTCTCTCAAGGTAAAAAAGTGGGATGGGTAGATTCAGATCTGGGGCAATCTAATGTCGGTCCTCCTACCACTGTAGGGATGATAATGGTGTCTAAAAAATTCCCCCTTTCTCTTCGAGAAAGGTTATTCACTCCCTACTTTCGCTTTGTGGGAGATGTAACTCCAGAAAAAAGGATAGAAGCTACTGCTTTATATGCTGCTGAGTTAGCCAAAATGGCTTCTTCTAAATCGCAGGTTACTCTGATTGATACCTGTGGTTTGATTTTTTCTTTATCTGGTCTTCGTCTCAAAATGTTAAAGATGAAATCGATCAAGCCAGAATTAGTCTTAGGTATCGGATATGATGAAGAATTTGAAGTACTGAAAAAGTTTTATGGAGACCAGTTCTGGACTTTACCCCCCTCTTCCCAGACTTCTAGAAAAGATTATGAGAAGAGGCGCAGCTACAGGGAACGGCTTTTCTCTTTATATTTCTCGTCCGGAAAAACTTGGGAAATGGGGTGGGAAAATTTCCGTTTCTTCTCACCTTATCATCCTTATTTCTTCCTGCAAGAATATCAGCTAAGCGATGGCACACCTACTTTCAAATTCTCCTCCACCTTTTCCCTCATCCTCAGTGCTTTTCCAGAAGAAAAAGTAAATAATAAATGCCGGGTTATTAACCCTTCTTCCTTGCTCTTTTCCATCTGCGGGCTTTACACCGAAAGAGGAGAAGAAGTGGGTCTGGGCATCATTCAGAACATTAATGAAGAAAATAAAACAGTAGCTGTGAAGGGGATTAGAATAAACCCCGGTAAACCGGAAGCGCTGGTTCCTGGAGTAACAAAAATCAATGCTAAATCTCCAGATATTGAACAGTAACTCCCTCTAAACTTTCCAGCTCCTTTTTCAGCTGTTCGTTTTCCTCCTTTTTACCGGTTAATTCTAAGATTACCAGTCCGTCTTCGGCACAGTATTCCGGAGAGGTTTCGTGAAGCCCCAAACGGGTTTTAATGTTGCAGCCGTATCTGGTTAAGCACTCCTGCACCTTAGGCGCCTGGTGAGAGCGAGCCTCTATTTTCACTATCATGATTTGATAAGCCAATTTTACCACCCTGTTCAATTATATCATAGAAAATATCTGCCCGGTGCAGGGGAAGTACCTCTCTCTTCAGAAAACCATTCTAATCAGTTGAGCTCGTATTAAGGAAATCTTCGGCCTCTTTGCAAGCTGGGATTCCTGTCTCAGTAATACTGAATAACCTCTCTGAAGAAGTTAGCCGGGAAGAGATTTTGAAAGGTTATCCTTCTCTTTCATCCCGAAGATATTAGTGCCGCATTGGCTTATGCTGCACTTTTAGCCAAAGAGTGCCATATTGTTATTGAATCGGGTAGCTAAATGAAATTCAAAGTTGACGAGAACCTTCCCGTAGAAGTTGCTCAACCACTTAAGGATACAGAGTTTGAAACAAACCCCGTTTTCAATCCCTGGTCAGGATTAAAAGTCTATAAAGTCCAGTGGCGCAGATAATTCCAAAAAATGGGAACATTGCTATTATGAGAAAACCAGCATTGGGCTGCAGGTTCATTATTATGTTCTGTGCTCCAGTATAAAGAGTCAGCGCTATAGCACCACCGACTGCAACCTCAGTAGCAGATGTATTCCTGTATTTTCCCAAAAGAGGATATATAATTTATCTTCTACCACTCTGGCGGTCATACTCCCAGATTGCTAAGTCCACTTCTTGAGGTAACCATCCCAGCTCAGCAGCAAGTCTCTTGATTTCTTTCAAGTATCGTTTGTAATCATTGATGGAAAAGTTCCGTTTTTCCACCCCAAACATCTGGCGCCACCCTCTAAAATCAATAACTGCATATTGCTCGGGATAACACAAAGCGAGCACAGCAGAAGCTACCGGGATTTCAACTCCTCTAAGGGCAGTCAATAATCGGAGCCGAAGCTCGAGCTCATAATCCTCATCCTCATGCGAGATATTAAAAGCTAAACAGGTAATATCCCTTATAATATCTTCGGTATTCTTGCTTCTCAAACTTTTTTGTCTTGCGTATTGTTGTCTCAATTTCCATCTTAAAATTCTATCAAAATCATCGAGGTCTAAATAAAAAGGACTACGAACTTGCTTTAACAAATGCAGGTGTTCTTTTAAATGCTCAGTTTCGTCAAAGTCAGCTGCAGTTCTCCGGTATGCCCTAATAACATCTGCGTTAATCATAATTTCACCTTCTAGGGTTGTGTATATCTAAGGATGAAAGCTCCTGAGTGATTAAATCAAATACTACAGCCTCAACAAATAGCCGTTCTGCTTCAACCAATCTTTGTGTTTTTCGTAGTCAGGCATCAACATTTTAACCTTGTTCCAGAATGATTTTGCGTGATTTCTCTCTTCCAGATGAACAAGTTCATGGACAACCACATAGTCTACTACCAGCAAAGGAGCCATAATCAGTCGCCATGAGAAATTTAAATTTCCGCAAGAAGAGGAAGAGCCCCACCTTTTCTGGGCATTGGTAATATTAACTTTACGGTACTTAAAATCCCTCTTTTGCGCATACCAGCAGACTCTCTCAGAAATTTTTTCGTAAGCCATTTTTTTGTACCACTTGACAAATACTTCTTTTGCCCGGGGTAGCGCATCTCGGGAGAGATAGAAGCCATTCTCGAATTTTAGTGGCTCTTCCTGGCTATCTACTATTTTCAATCTATAATATCTCCCTAGATAGAGAAAACCTTCTCCATTGACAAACTCTTTAGGAGAGAATTTTGGGTCTCTCGTTTCAATTTCCCTTTTCTTTTCCTCAATCCATTCTCTATGGTCAAGAACTACCTTCATAATCGTGCTATCATTGATATCCAGGGGTGCTCTTACAATCAGCGTAGCGTCATCTGTTACCTGTAAAGCAATGGTTTTTCTTTTTGTTCGTACTATTTTTTCTATCTCGATATCCATAAATCTATTCTCCATAAATGTGATAAGCAAGCTCTATTAGTTTTTGAGCTATTTCGTTTCTTTTCCCGAATACCACATTACTGGCACCCGATGAATATGATGCAGGGGTTTCCTTTACCTTATCTCCTTCTTTTGAAGGTGCGGGAGAAGCTGGAACAGATTTTAGTAGATGAGATATGATATACGATTTTAATCTCTTCTGCTTAAAGGAGCTTTCCCAGAAATCAACCATCTGAGTTTCTCTCTTGATAAGCTCAATCACGTCTCTAGTCAAACCAATTAGAAAGTTAACGTCTTTTTCGCTCAGTGCTTCAACAGGCTGTTTTCCATATATCTCCTGTTTCAATAGTCCCAAAAAAGGTAGCTCTTTCTTTGGCTCCAAACCAAAGGTTTCCTCAGCTTCTCTTCCTCTTTTCATCGATTCTCTGAGTTTTTCAAGCTCGATGGCGAGAACTTCCCAGTTTTCTTTGTATTCTTCAAGGATTTTCTTCAACTTATCAGAAAACCTCTCATAAAACTCCGGGTCTTCTTCGAAGTGCTTTTCAATATGTTCTAAAATAGCGTATGTAAGCTCTTCAGCTTTTGCCTTGTTTGATTTTTGTTTTTTTAATTTACCAATGAATTTATCGTCAAAAAGAGGAGTTGGTGGTATTTTTGGGTCAACGCCTTTTGATATCAGATATTCTTCAACAATTTCTCTTATCTTCTTGCTCGCATCTTTTATGCTCAGTTTATCATCTCTATATCTGTTTCTCGCCGACTCTTTGATGAAATTTATAATTTTCAGGTCTGTAATATATTTTAAGGCTATAGGGTCAGGAAGCACCGCATCCATTGCCCGGTTAAAGTTTTTTACCAGCATTATAAACTCATTTCTTACCTCTTCATCGACCAGAAGGTCTATACATTCTTCTATGTTATTTCTCCAATCTTCAATTCCGTATTTTTTAAAGAAATTGTTGATAAGACTGTGGGCGAACCCTAAATCGTCGATACTTTTAGCTTTATCTTTGACAACCTGGGTAATTTCCTCTATATCTTCATCAGCATAGATAGAAAGAGATTCTTTCAAATGCTTTAAAACTCCGACATAATCTACAACAAAGCCACAACTTTTATTTTTGTAAACTCTATTTACCCTTGCGATGGCCTGCAACAGATTATGCTCCTTAATCACATCATCCAGATACATAACCTGCTCTACAGGAGCATCAAAACCTGTGATGAGCATATTCTGCACTACTAAAATACCTACATCTCCCAAAACACCAGTATCATCGGTTTTATAAAATGGTAGTTTAAAGCTCTCTATTATCCTATCCTGCTTATGGGCATCGGTATAATCATAATATTCAGGTGGATCGTTATCTCCCTCGGATATAACTACACCAACTTCCAATCTCTCAAGTTGCTCTATATCTATCCCTTTCTGGTTATTCTTCTTCAGCTCCTCTATTTTTTCCTTTAACGCTTCTTCCAGAGCTTTCTTATATCTTATGGCAGCATGTCTTGATACAGCCACAACCTGAGCCTTAAAGCCATTGGGGAATATATGGGTAACATAGTGGTCTATCATATCTTTTGCTTTGTCCCTTATCACATCCTCGTCTTCAAGATATGCACGCCACGTGTATCTTCCCATAATTTTTGTCTTTTGTTCTGCATCAAGCATATAAAAGACATCCTCAAATTTAGTATTGGCTGCTTCTTCATCGGAAAGTTCAGCACTGTGAACTCTTCCTTCATAGACAATCTCAACAGTCACACCATCTTCTACCGCTCTTTTTATACTGTATTTATCTATATATTCACCAAAAGTCATTTCCGTTTTTGCAATGGGCGTGCCAGTGTAAGCTATCCTTATAGCATTGGGCAAAGCTTTCTTTAAATTAGCTCCTAAAAGTTTGTATTGGGTTCTGTGCGCCTCATCAATCATAATAAGAATGTTAGGGGACTTATTAAGCTCTGGAAATTCGACTTCAAGCTCCCTTTCCTGGAATTTGTGAATCATACCCATTACCAGGTCTGGAGTATCGGTCTTTAAAAGTTCTTGAAGTTCTTTTACGCTTCCTGCAAGATGAACAGTAAAACCCACACTTTTTGACGTCTCTCTCAATTGTTTCTCTAAATTTTTCCTATCGGTTATAAAGACAATTTTGAAATTTCTGAATTCGGGGTGATGATACATTTCCCTTACAGTAAACATCATGGTCATTGATTTTCCAGAGCCCTGAGTGTGCCAGACAATCCCTCCTCGCTCTTCAGGAGTTTTACCTTCCTCCAGCCTTTTTATTATCTTTTTAACCGCTCTAAATTGCTGGTATCTTGCCACAATTTTTACCACACCGCTTTTAGGGTCTTCCTTGAAGACGGTAAAAGTGTGGAGAATATCAAGGAGATTATTCCTGGTGAGCATACCCTGAATTAGAACCTGCTGACTGGTGATATTTCCTCGAGAATTTATATCTGATAAAGTATAAGGGTAAGGGTCTTTCCACTCCACAAAGTGCTCATATTCTGCAGTTATGGTTCCGTATTTTGCCACCTGATTAGAAGTGGCAATCGTAAAAAGGTTATACCAGAAGAGCTTCTCGTTACCTTCTTTTACCCCTCTTCTATTAGAATATCTCATAAGCTGGGTTATAGCTTCTGCGATGGGGTCTGCTATTGCCGGAGATTTGCATTCTACAACCACTAAAGGCAAACCATTCACAAATAACACAATATCAGGTATTATATGCTTTTCGGTCCCTGGGATATTGACCTTAAATTGAGAAATGGCAATAAAAGAATTGTTCTCTGGATTTATAAAATCTATGAACCTGACTGTGGGGCTTTTTTCTCCAGTTTTCCGGTTCTCAAATACTGAAGTATTTTCCAGAAGTAAATCGTGGATTTCTCTGTTTGCTTCTAAAAGAGAGCGAGCTTGCGAGGTGGTTATCCTTCCTACCACTTCATTTATCTGGTCTTCTTCTATCCAGGGGTTTATTCTTTGGATAGATTCCCTTAAAACATCCTCAAGGACTACCTCTCTAAAAGTCTCTCGCCATTTTATACGCTCACCAAAGGCAGGCTCAAGGGAGGAATTGAAAGATGCGATTTCCCTTATATCTTCTGGGTCATCTTTATTCTGTCTGTAAGTCTTCCAGCCCAATTTTTGAAGCTGAGCAAGGAAAGGATTTTCTACATAATATTCTTCATCAAGCCTTTTATACATATCATTACCTTATTTTATAATTCTTATCATTTAACCATTTTAAGGGATTACAATAAATATACTCACGAATCCCATTTAATTCGTCTTCGTTGCGTATAATGTGTTCGTAATAATTCCGTTGCCAGATAGAATGGTGTGGTGGAAATTTTTCTGGTGTTTTATCTCGCAACCTTTTTGTTACACCTATTTTGAACCCCCGAACAATTGAACCAATAGATCGTGACGGTGATTTTAATGATTGTAGGGGCGAAAAATTTTTCGCCCCTACATTGACAGGCGAATGGCTATTCGAGGGCGAATGGTTATTCGCCCCTACGGGATTTGGTTTATTGGTTCTATTAATTACAACAATCCCATGGATATGATTAGGCATAACAATAAATTCATCCAACATGACGTCTGGAAAATGCACAGGTATATCTATCCAACATTGTTTTGCGATTTTCCCATATTCGTTTAAAATCATTTTATCGTCAATAATTTCTCCAAACCAACATTCCCGATTACTGGTGCAAATGGTAATAAAATATGCCCCTGGTCGGGAGTAATCGTATCCTTTTAAACGGATAGAACGACGGTCGTGATGAACATTTTTATTTTCCATTTTCAATATAACCATGTTCGATTAAACTATTCACCCTTATCCTACCAGTCAACAAATCCTCCATCAACCCCCGTTTTATTCTTTCAAGCTTCTCTTTATATTTCTGCTCTTTTTCTATCACCTCATCAACCTGAGAGAGTATAGAAGCAATACGTTGTTGCTCGGGAAGAGGAGGGAGGGGGATTTGGATTCTTGAAAATCTACTTTTATTAACTATAGGAACAGCTTGTAATCCTGCTTCTTGCTTCAACGGAGTTTGCGAATAAAATAGAACAAGATAGAATAAAGCATCGGGATTACAAATATCTGTATCAGGTACGATAGAATTTATTTGTTGATTTGTTGTACATATACTTGTCGTCATACCTACTTTTCCAATGGTTGAGCCAATACACACAGTGCAAATAGAATTAGGGGGTATAGGTCTGGAAATTTTGAAGCCAGATTCAGAAAGTTTTTTTTGAGAATCACCTATAAATCTGCTATCTGTAATGTCTTCGGGGGATATAAATAAATAATGATCTCCGTAATACTCAGAGTTTAAAGTTGGTGGCGTACTTCCTGTTATTATTTTTCCAATATCTCCCAAACTCACCACTTCCCACTCTTCTGGTATCTTGCCCAGTAACGAATCTTTGAATTTGTGCTTTCTCTCATCCCTCAATTCCCAATTCCCGATTTCTGACTCATGGCTCCCAACTCCCAATTCATCATTCATAATTCCTGATTCATGTTTTCTCAATTCCGATCCATAATTCATAATTCCTAATTCATAATTCATAACGATACCTCTGGTTAGCAAATCCTGCATCAAGCCCTGTTTTATGCGTTTATATTTTTCAATAATGGCGTCAGTCTTTTCTATGACATTGTCTACCGTCTCCAAAATTTCAGCAATTTTCTGCTGTTCGGGAAGAGGAGGAAGAAAAATATATATTTTTTTTAAATGAGAAGGGCCATAATTACTTTGTGCGCTTCCTGTACTTAGTCGGTATATTCCTTTCTGGAAATATTCTGATTCAATATAATACTTTAAATACATTCTATCTAATGCGTGATTTAAAGGCCTCATTCTGATTATGGAAGTATTTAAAAGCAAAGGAAGGTTTTCTTTTTTAATAAATATACATCTACCCAAAGTTCCTGAACTGGATACAACAAGATCGTTTTCTTCAAGCAAAAAGTGCCTAAAATGCTTTCCTACTATTTTTTCATCAATATATTGAAGTTTTTCTTTTAGAATCCTATTTTCTTGGATGCACCTAATATTCAAAAATGGAATTCCTTCCTCTTTACCTTCAAACAAATCAGAAGTTAAACCAGGCCCTTCCTGAAAGTAAACATAGTCTTTAAATCTTACCCTCTTCCACCCCTCTGGTAACTTTTCCATCTCTTCAGTCTTAATCATAGTAACCCCTCAATCTCCCCCAAACTAATTCATAATTCACCATTCAAAATTCCTAATCCCTATTCTCTAATTCACAATTCCTAATTTTATATGCCCAATAAATGTCTAATATTTGTCCAATATGTCCAACAATCGTCTATTATCGCAATTCATACCTTCTACCCTTTTTGTCTCCAACCTCGTGAAGAATTTCCTTCTTGACCAACCCTTGTAAATCTCTATAAAGTGTTTTTTTAGAAACATCCGGAGATATTTCTTTATAATCGGCAATGGCAATCTTCCCTTTTTCTTTCACATACATAACTGCTTTAACTTGTCTCTCATTCAGCCCCATCTTTCTTAAATTTTCTTCTGTATAAATATCTTTATAAAAGATTACTGCAAACCCCGCTCCTTCTTCCCTAAACTCTGGCTCTAGAAGCTCTTGAGCACGGCACAGGTCTATCATTCGCTTCGTTCCACTCCCCCATCGCTCTATTAGCCCCGCAAAGTAGAAAATCATTGCCAGCAGCTTATTTCTCGGTCGTGATTCGTGGTCAGTTCTTAACATATCAATAGTTATTCCTTCTGGAAGCAGCCCGGGATTCCAGAATCGTATTTTGTCATCATAAACTCGTATCTGAATATCTGCATTGTCAAGATAGTCTCTGTGTATCAGAGCATTAATAATGGCTTCCCTTACAGCGTCAAGAGGATAATCCCATAAATCTTCTCTTTCAAGCTGTCCTTTTATCACGTATTTGACATTAAGATGTTTTTTGACAGCATCAAAAAGAATATCAAGCTGTTTAAAGAGATTGCCTTTTGCTGTAACCGTATCCAATATATCAATATTCGATTTAAACTTACCTACACGAGCCTCAGATATCATAAGGTGTTTTTGGGGGTTCTTGCCAAAGAGCAGAACACCTGCATTTCTCAGTTTGCCATTCTCAATAAGATCAAGATTAGAGAGAACTTTCTCTACAGAGTCAGCTTCTGATATGTCGGGGAGCCTCTTTGTTGCCAGTGTTTTAAATCTCTCAACGGTCTCTGTGTCAATCTCTTCCACTCCTGCTTTAGATGGTAAAGCATCCCAGCTTAGGTTTTGCCTCTTTAGTATAAACTGGATAAGCTCATTACCCTTGAGTTCCTGAACTGTGGAGCCTGTTCTTACATAAAACTTTCCATTGTAAGATACTGGCACAAAAGAGGGTTTAACGGCAACTTTAACAATCTCCCTACCTTCAAAGTCTTCAACTTCAACTGATGTAATTAAGCCAAGTTTGTCCCGTATCTTATTTGGTAGCTCCTCCAAAAGCCGCTCACTATTTTTCGCTCCTACAGAACGCCCCTTGTCATCCACCCCAATAAGCATTTCCCCTCCGCTACTATTAGCAAATGCAGCTAAAGTTTTTAAATATTCGTCCCTCCAGGTTTCTTTAAACTCAAGGTTACTACCTTCCCTCATAATAAGCTCCTGATT
>NZ_JAAYFP010000205.1:0-3960 GCF_012728195.1 Candidatus Sordicultor fermentans | reverse complement strand
TCAAGATGCCCTAGAAACTTATTATACCTGTGAAAGATAGGAGAATATCCGGTGTATGAAAAGCACTTTAGATATCACTTAGAAGTGAATCCGGCGATACCTCTAAATCCAGACACAATATATCGACGAGCTAAAATGGCAAATAAGATGGAAGGGATAGAGGCTATGACTCCAGCCGCGGCCATCTCTCCATATTTAACTTCTAAGCCCACAGCCATAAATGACGCAATCTCCACTGGAAGGGTTCGGTTAGTAGAGGTGAGCACAAAGGCAAAGAAAAATTCATTCCAGTTAAAAATGAACGAAAGAATGCTAGAAGCCGCAACCCCTGGCAAAGAGAGAGGAACAGCTACTCGCAGGAAAGATCCTAACTTGGTAGCCCCGTCTACCTGAGCAGCTTCTTCCATTTCTCGAGGAATAGAGCGGAAAAAACCCATCATCAGCCAAATGATTAAAGGCAAGTTAATAACCAAATAGGTAACTGTCAAGGAAGTTCGAGTGTCTAAGAGATGAAGACTCATCCATATGAAATAGAATGGTATTATCACCACCACTGGTGGTAGCATACGGGTGGTAGCAATCCAAAATTCTACATCAGATTTATGAGAAAATTGGAATCGAGCCAGCACATAAGCCGCAGGAATACCCAAAAGAAGGGATATGAAAGTAGCTGACAAAGAAACGACTATGCTATTCAAAATTGCATTTTGCAGGTTATAATGTTCCAGAAGCCAGATATAGTTGCTCCAGGTGGGCTGGAAGGCCCATTTAGGAGGCACACTCATGATATCAACTCGCTGCTTAAACGACATAGTTACCAACCAATATATAGGAAAATAAAGAATAACTAAAAAAAACGCGATAAACAAGCAAGCCAAAATCTTTTTTAATACATTTCTTCTTGCCATTGTTCACTGAACCTCAAGAAAATAGTTATAAGGACAATTGTCACAAATAGCATAACCAATGACACAGCAGCAGCATAAGAGATTCTGCCAGCTTCTGAAATTCCAATATAATAGGCAAAAATATCCACCGTTTCGGTGGAAGTTCCTGGCCCCCCTCGGGTCATAATATAAACAATGTCGAAAGTACGCAAGGCGTCTATAACCCGAAACACTAAAGCCACTACTATCACCGGTTGGAGCAGGGGAATAGTTATATATCGAAAAACATCCATCCCGCTTGCCCCGTCTACTTTAGCAGCATCAAAAGGTTCTTTAGGCAATGTTTGAAAACCAGCCAGTAGAAGCAGCACAATGAAAGCAGTCCATTGCCAAACATCGACTGCGATTATGGATACCATAGCCATAGTAGGATCAGCCAGCCAATCAACTGCTCCTAATCCTAAAAATTGTAAAAGATAATTTACTACGCCAATCAAAGGATTAAGCATGATCCGCCAAACTAATCCTACCACCACCCGAGGGAAAGTCATAGGAATAATGATTAGAGTAATAAGCCAGGTTGCCTTAGGAAAATAAGTATCAATAAGAAGAGCTATCAGCAAACCAAGAACGAATTCGATTGCTACCATACTTCCTACCAATATACCAGTATTCAAAAAAGAATTTAAAGCCCGAGAGTCTTGAAAAAGAGTAATAAAGTTATTAACCCCAACGAAAGGTCGACCTAGGTAAGGTTTAGTAAGATCAACGTCATGAACACTGAGATAGATAGAATAGAAAAAGGGAGGAAAGGTAATAGCAGCCAGAACAATCAAGGCCGGAAGAAGCATCAGCCAATAACTTTCCCCAAGGTTTAATCTCATACAATGTCCTTCCTCTTCGTCTGCAACAAGCATAAAGCTAAAGAAGGATGAGAGAACTAACTCTCTCATCCTTCTTTAGCTAAGTTGCTTATTTAATTTTCCCGGTTTTTTTGAGCACTTCAGCCGCATAAGCTGCTGCTTCATCTAAAGCTTCTTTGGCTGGCTTAATCCCAGCTATAACATTTTCTACCTCGATTCCTAAACGATCGCCTATTTCTCTCCACTCCTCAATCAACGGACGATAGTTAGGATTGGTAATACGGAAAGACTCCATTGTTGATTCCAGCCAGTCGCCTCCAAATTTAGCCCTAAATTCTGGATCATTGAAGACCGAATCTCTAGTAACAGAGATTATGTCAGCTTGTAAGGATTTGTCCAATTCCATTTCCCTGCTGGTTGCCCACTGAATAAATTCCGCCGCCGCCTTTTTCTCTTCATCGGTCTTAGCTCCCACTGCACTTATGGCAAAACCCATACAATAGTTGCCCGGAAACCGCCCTGCTGGTCCTTCGGGAACGACCGCATATCCAACGTTTCCAGCCACTTGAGATTTGGTAGGATCTTCAATTCGGGTATAAAAATTGGTGGCATCGATAATCATAGCTACTTTACCAGTGGTGAAAGCATTTTGGACATCATCCCAGCCGTAGGTTGCCACTCCTGGAGGACCGTAATTTTGCAAAAGATAAGCATATTTTTCTGTGGCCAGAACTCCCTCAGGAGAGTTAAATACTGGATTCCAATTTTCGTCGAAATATCTGCCTCCATACGACCACAGCCACTCAGACCAGATGTATATATTCATCCCGTTACCTCGTAACCCTCTCATGGCTACCCCATATAAATCTGGAGGTTGAGTAAACTTTTTAGCATATTCCTCATATTCTTCCATTGTCTGAGGAGGAGCTAGTCCCGCGTCTTCAAACAGACTCTTTTGATACATGAGCTGCGTAGCTTCACTGTAAACTGGACCTCCATAGAGCGTTCCCTCATAAGAAAGAAGATCTCGAGCAAACTTACTGATATCCTCCACCTCATATTCCGGTTTTAAATAAGGCTCTAAAGGAGTAATCCACCCTGCCTTGGCAAATTCGGGAATAAATACCGAATCAATAGCAATTACATCATATGCACCAGCACCAGTAGTAGCATCTATTACTTCTCTTTCTCTCAACTGCTCTTCCGGATAAGTCACCACGTTAACACTAATTCCGGTCATGAGCTCGAATTCGCCCAGCTTACTTACTATAAAATCAGTTTCTGGTAGGGAACGTAACGCTACCGCAAGGCGAATCCCTTCATAAGGCCGCTCCTGAGCTAAGACAAACGAAGAAACACCGAGGAACAAAACCATCAATACTACCAATAGCCTTTTCGTGATTTTCATATTCTCCACCCCTCTTTAAATTATTAACTTATAAAAACATTCTATACTAACAAGCAAAAAAATCAACCACCCGGGAACCTGATGCCTCTAAAATTCTGGTGGAAATAAATTCTCTGTCAACTTGTTCCGCCTCTGTTTTTTTAGAGAAGCTTTAACTACTATCTTCTCTTCATATTCAGTCACCTCTCCTATTTTTAAATCTTTAACTCCTGATAAAAATGCGATACTAATTTCCCCTCCAGCCGTGGCAGCGGCAAGGCCCTTTCTTCATTCTCTTCATGAGTGGATGGTTTCCTTTCTGTTAAATTCTCTATAAAACTTACTTTACTACAAGGGCCATCCACTTTTTTGTTTTATATAGGACATAACCCTGCCTGTTTTGTATATAGATAAGCCTCTGGGCCAGGATAACAAGAGCTTTTTGCTAATTCCCAATCTTTAGCCAATATTGCCGCATAATGCCGCCCTATTCTGTTTTTTGTTTGTGTTTATCGGATATAGTCGTTACCGTACTACCGTAACCACCCAAAAACTACCAAAGCGCCAATACAAACAATAACCTTTGCCGAGCGAATATGTTTATATACCCTCTTTTTTTTATATTTCATTTATTGGCGTAACTTGTAATGATTGCAGAAACTGCCCTCCCGTAGGAACAAGAAATCTTTAGCTTGGCCTAAAGCATAATCCTCGTCAGCGTAAGCCTCTACCACTTCTCCCAGAAATAATGTCTTGTTTGCTATGTTCGGCCTTACATCCTCGCCGTCATAAGGTTTCGTGTCCAGCTTTCCGACTACGATAC
>NZ_JAAYFP010000204.1:0-10700 GCF_012728195.1 Candidatus Sordicultor fermentans | reverse complement strand
CTAGAAGACATACTGGATAAAGAGCCTGAGGGGAAGACGTTTCAATCCCTTATAGGTAGGCTAAAAACGGAGTTAAGTTACTCCACTCTTATTGTTAAAGTAAAGTTTCAATCCCTTATAGGTAGGATAAAAACCCGTTCGAGGGGCTTAAAATAAGGATTCCTTATTTTCTATTTAGTTTTCAAGGTGCGTGCCTGAAATTATTAAAAACTATTATTATCATTTTGTCAAACGAAAATAATAGATTTTTCCCTTTCTGTCGATCCCCGGGGGTTTTTGCGCTACCGGAGGTCGACAGAAAATTAAATGATTACCTGGTGCCCGCCTTTGCTAAGGCCTATTATTTCTCGTTTGGTATAACGAGTACTACGTAAAACATAGAAGATTACTGAGTCTTCTTCGAGCTCTATCGTTTTGGTGATTTCTACTTTGAGTTTTTCATATTTGGCGTCGGTTATTTCTCCCTCCAAAACCGAATTTTGAACCCAATTGAGATATTTTCGGGCAATTTTCAAAACTTTAGCCACTCTTTTCTGGTTTACGTCATATACCATAATAACAAACATTCACCATTCAGCTCCAAAAGGAGTGTAATTCTCTTCCCCCATCAAGTGTTTTTCCAGCTTATATAATTCCAGCCGGATGAGTCTCCGGTAAGAGACCTGTTTTCCTATTTTACTGTGGTTGATAGTAGTTTTTAATCTTTCTTCGAATCTTTCTACGAAAGCTCGTCGGCCCGATTCATCTAAATATATTCCACCCAATCGTTCATCAAAGTTTTTTGGGCCTATCACTTTCTTATTTAATAAGTAAAAAATAACCCGGTCAACCAATATGGGTTTGAAGATTTCAGCTACATCTAAGTTCAAGGTAAACCTTCGAAAATTGGTAGCGTGCAGATACCCAATACGGGGGTCCAGATGAGTTTTATAAATTTCGGATAACACAGTAGTGTAAAGCAGGGAATTGCCAAAACTGATAAGAGCGTTCATCCTGTTTTCTGGTGGTCTTTTGGTTCGGCCCTCCATTGTAAAATCTTCCTTTTGGACTATAAGGTCGAAAGAAGAATAATATATCTGCCGGGCATTACCCTCAATAGCCATCAACCTCTCGATTGTATTTTGTTCCTCTGCCGATTGAGAAAAGGAATTTATCTTTTCTATTAATGGTGATAACTCAATTCCTCGGTTCCCATAATATTTCAAAACTTTTTCCATATTCTGAAGAGCACCTCGAACAAAGCTCTTAGCTAAAATTAATCGTTTTTCTTCATCCAGATAATGTTCTGCCTGTTTTAAGATAAGATAGCCAGAATTGTAGTGCTCTCGAGGGTAAAAGCTCCCCGAATAATAACCGTAATAGTTGTAAAAATGGAGCAATATTTCCTTTTGAGAAAGATATTCAAGTATTTTTTTGTTAAGAGAAACTTCCCCGAAGATGTGAAGTTCTCGAGTATTTTCGATAGGAATATATTTGCGCTTCCCTTCACTATCTTCAAAGTAGATAGTGTTGTGTTTCCGCTCGAGTTTGCCACTGGAAAAAACATAAATGCTTTTACTCATGACCAGCAAAACTCCCTATACGCACAATGAGTGCAGTATTTTATTTTTTGAGGAGGAGGGGCAGAAGGCAGGGCGATTACCTCCCTTATATCTTCCAGGATGCTTTTTATTTCTTTTTCTAATTCGGGAGTTAGGTCTACTTCTATTTTTTTCCTCTCTTTGGGGAAAAGCAAAACTCCTTTCGAATAGACCCCTCTCTCTCGTAATCGGTAAAGATAAAACAACAGCTGTAGCCTGGCACTTTCTTCCGCTCGAGAACTCTTTTTTATTTCCCCTACCACTAAATTTCCCTGTCTGGTTCGAATTAAATCTAAAACCACGTTTTCAAAGTGAATTTTTTTCTTGTCTCGGTCATAGCTCTCCGTGTCTAAAAATCTGCCCATTTCCAGATAATAATAATCCTGGTCAGGGGTAACTTGATGAGCCATAAGCCAGGATTGCCTTTTGCAAATGGAGTAGCTTTGAACCAGAGTTCCTGATATGTCTTCTACCATATGGCTGGCCCTCCTTTCAATTTGAAACCCGTTTCTGAATCATAGAAGTCACAGAGGCTGTCATTGTTAACATAGCGAAAACCGGAAACTTCAGGGGGAAGATTTTCCACACTTAGTGGTACCGAAACCACGAATTGGTAAAAACCACTCTTTATTTTATCGAATGCCGCACGCCTCTCCCACCGGTCTTTAATCTCTTTGATTTCTAAAAAAGCATTCCAAATTTCCTGTGCTTCTTGATTTATTTCCAAAAAAACTTCCAGTTTAGGATAATCTTCTTCAATCAACTTAAAATCTGCTATCCCTGCTCGTTGATCGGTGCTGCTGTATCTTAATCGATAGATAGCCTCTAACAGCTCTCTGGATTCATCGCTCGATTTCTTATTTTGCAACAGGTGAAAATAATTCTCCACCATCCCAAAAAAGTCTTGTTCCTGAAGAAAGTTACTTTTCAACAGAACTTTTTCCGTTTCTCGAAGAAGCAAGGAGTCGTAAATATAAGAAGAGTAGGTGCGCTTATCATCTCTCAGGCGTATTACGTTTATTAATCCTTCTTCCTTGCTCCAGTTCCGATTACATCTCCCGGCAGACTGGATGAGAGAATCAAGAGGAGCAATGTCTCGATAAATTACATCAAAATCTATATCCACTCCTGCCTCTACTAATTGAGTGGTAACAGCCAGGCGAAACTTCTTATTTTGTATTTCCTTTATTCGTTTCAGACGTTCCCAGGGGACAACATGCGAGGAGAGGTAGGCTATTTTGTCTCCAACTTTTTCTTTCATCAATTGATAAAGCAAAAGAGCAGCGCTTATAGTATTCATAACAAAGAGATAGCTTTTGTCATCTTCTATTACTAAATCACCGACTAACTCTTCTATAGTGATATCCTGCTCTAAACTTGGCTGAATAGTAACTCGATTTACTCGGGGAAAATATTTTTGAGGGTCAACCAAGGGAAAGACTTCTTCTTTTTCTAATATTAAAGGCTGTGTAGCGGTTACCAAAATTATGTAGGAGTTAAACGATGAGGTCAGTTGCCGAAAAACCTCTTTTAGAAGAAGCCAGTACTTAAAAGGTATAGATTGAACTTCATCTAAAATTACAATCGAGCCTGCTAATCGGTGAAACTTGCGTAGGGTGGAGTTTCGATTAGAAATTAAAGTATGAAAAAACTGAACAAAAGTGGTAACGACAATCTCTGCATTCCATCCTTCTATCAAAATTTTCGCCTGGTCAGGTTCAAACTCTTTTGTACCTTCCTGATAGTAAATATCTGAGAGATGGTGATGTTTTAAAATGACAGAGCTATCTACTGCAAGACCACTATTTATTAAAGTTTTCTCTATCTGTTCGGCATTTTGTTCAATAATACTTAAAAAAGGAAGAGAGTATATAATACGAGGAGTATAACCCTTCTCTTCTTTTATTTTTTCTCGAAGCCTCAAGACAAAAGCGAAGGAGGTAAAGGTTTTCCCTAATCCCGTGGGAAGATTCAGACTAAAAATTCTGGTGGTTAAGTCTATTTCTTGGTTAACCACCTTCTGGTAAGCTTCTTCCCTTAACTGATTTAAGCAGGTTTCTTCTTTCTTTAAAGTGGATTTATAGTCACTTACTATGGAAGGAGAAATATCTATTGCTTTTCTGGGAACCTCTCCCCCCGTTGCTTCGCTTTTGTCTGCATCAATCAAAAGAGAAAAAACTAAATTGGTCAAGAAATACCAGTTGAGATTTTTCTCCCTACTCAGGTTGCGCAATTCTCTTCTCAACTTGGTTGTTTCTAAGGAAAAAGCTTCCACCCATCCAGACCAGGAATCCCTGGTAATATTTGATGGAAGGCCAGAGCTTTTGAGGTTTTCTACCAGCACAGAAAGCCGGTCTGCGTCTATATCTCCTATTTGCTTTAAAAGAGCTTCTTTTTCTTTGGCATCAAAGAAAGCCTCAGCCAGAACATCTTGCAGATTCCCGTGGTGTCTCTTGACTGCCAGGAAGCCCACAAAAGATAGAAACTTCTTTTGGTCTTCTGATAAATGGGTTGCTTCTCGGAATTCATCCTGAACCAGAAAAAAGGTAGCAATCGCCGAGAGAAGGGAGTGACGAGTTTCATTGGCTTTTTCCTTGTTTTCTGAAAAAAGATACTCCTGAAAAGAATTAGTAGATTTGCCCAGGTCGTGAGCTAACCCACAGATTTTGATTAATCTGGTCAAATCGTTTTTAGAAAATTCTCCCAGGGTAGTTACCGGAGTAGCCTCCCAGGTGGCCACTGCTATTTGAGCCACCTGGTTTAAATGCTCTTCCAAGTATTTATCGGGATGAGAATAGAGATTAGAAAAAGAGTAGGCTCTCGCCACTTTCGCTTTTCCAGTGTCGTTTTGTTTCAGCCTGAATGGTCTTACCTCCTGATTCAAAGATAACCTCTTGATATTCTTCTACTATCCTCTCCTCATTCATCCGGATGGGAATTCTCTCTTTAAAATATTTCTTCCCTCCTTCAAAGATTATCCGCAAACCCTCCAGGTAAGGAAGGGGAATGACGGTAACCAAATCCGTTTCCCCTTCCTTACTCTCTTCCACCTCCACTACCTTTTGATATTGGAAATCAGCCAGGAGCTCGCTCAGGCCTAAAGCAGGGGTGAACACTGCTTCGTGGTTTTTAACTTTTTCCACCAGGTCTTCAAAAATTACCCGATCCTCGTGAGAAACGTATAATCGATAACCGGGGTCTTTTATAAACTCTGTCCGGATTTGGGTTCTTGCTTCATGACTCCCTCTTTTAGTCGGTATCCAGTAGTTTTGCTTGGTATTTATATGGTTAAGACCCAGACGAATTTTTTTGACTGGTCTCAGGATCTGAAGGCCAATTTTACAATGGTCGCTAGAGAAGACCCGAAGGTAATCTTTTTTGTCCACCCCGATTATAGCTCCCAGCATCCCCTTAATCGTAGAAGGAGGGGGGAAAGGGAAAGTCAAAGGAGAAGAAGTAGTATAAAATTTCCGAAAATGAGCTAAATCACCATAAATATCAAACACCAGAACTTTCATCAGCTACTCCCCCTTTTAAAAAGGGAAAGACTTAATCGGCAGCCCTGAGAAAGCACCATCCACCCCTATCGGCTCTCCATTTTTAGCCAGGACAATCCGGTTATCGGCTTTTACTCTTACCTCTTCAATTTTATCCTGGTTTTCCTGCAGAGCTTTAATCAAAGGAGAGATTTCCACTTGCAATTCAGAAATATCTCTGATTTTTTCTTCTTCTTTTGCAGTCTGAATAGCTATTCGTTTATCCAGCTCTCCGATATAAAAATTCCCTCCTTTATAGATTATCTGCAAGAGAAAACGGGGAGTTTGTCCAAACTTAGAGCCAGAGATGAGGTTTTTAGTGCCATTCCAGATGGCTTCCATCATTAAATCCACATCCTCACAAGTTAAAGGAAGGTTTTGAGCTTGAGCTGCTTTTTCGTTAACCACCCCCCAGAAGGCGATTAAAGAATAAGGGAGGATATATCTCTCGGTGAAGGTGCCCTGCTTTCTATCAGCCTGAGAAGGCATCACGGTAGTCCCTTTCACATAGGTTAAATCTACTCGATGGAGAGACCTCCCGTACTTGAACTGAACAGGACCGGTGAGAGCCATAGTCTGGTCTTTTACCGCAGTAGTAGCTCCAAAAAGCCGGATATCAATACATTTTTCTATCAAATCCTGAGAAGAGTCAAAATCTTTAAGCCGCTCTTCCTTGGTTTTCAGATTGCCATTATCGTCCCTTATTTCCCGCACAAAAATATCTTTTCCCAGATAATCATAAAGATAATCTCTGATGGTTCTCTTTAACCTGACATCAGAGACCAGGTTAATCCCCGTTTCTTCATCAATTCTTGGTTTGTTCTCGTCTACTGGGTCACCATTGGGGTTAGCATTGGTAACATCGTAAAGAAAAAGAATTTCCGAACGGTTTTGAATAACACTCATCTCAAACATCCTCCTCTACCAGAATTTTTTCTTCCCCGCTTTTTTCGGGATAAATAAAAGGAATGACTTCAGGAAGAAGATTCATCCCTGCTGCAAAATAAAAATTCATTTCATCCGTTGACATCTTCCAGTTGTTTCCGGCTTCCAAAAGATAGTGAGCTGCTTCTCTGGCTAACTTTTGTTTACCCAAGTCAAAAGAATCATATTCCTGCAGCTTATTCTGAACCCGGGGAAGCAGTCCTAAAAAGTCTCGCTCATCCATCCTCAACCCTTTGAGATTTTTTAGAAAAGGTGGGGTTGACTCTCTTTTACTGTATTGCACTCGAAGAAGAAGCTGGGTTAAAGAACCCAGGAGAAAGAGACCTCTTTTGAGCGGAGTCTCAAAAGTAGAGCCATACTTCTTAAAAAGAGGGTCAAAAAGTCTTTCATCCATTGCGATTACCTCCATTTTGATTAATTCCATCCTTTCCAGAAAATTAACCACCATAACTCCATCTATGGTGGTCGGTCCAAAGTACTGGTCGTTTACAAAATTGCTGCGAATCTTATTCATCAAGAAACGCAATATAAAGTTGTAATCTACCGGTCTACCCTTAAACACTCTGTCTACTAAGTCAAGAAAGTAGGCATCTAAATCATTATTTCTTTTGGCCGGGTCAGATTTAGAAAAAAAGTTGCGTATGGTACGGAAAGTGAAACTTCGCTGAAAAGTATGGTCTACTTCATCTTTTATGCCGAATATCTTCCTCAAGCGAGAAGGAAAAACATCTTCTATAAAGGCTAAAATTCTTTCTGCGCTCTGCTGCTTGAGGAGAAAAAGGAAATTAAGAGTAAGATTATCCTGAGTTTGAGAAAGGAGAAAAAGGATTTCCTCTTCGTCTCCTAAAAATCTATCCTGGCTTTCTTTTTTTAAGCTGAGCAACTTAGGAGAATCGGTGAACAAGTCCAAGACGTCCTGAGCCACATTTTCTTTCCCTACGATGAATTTGGGAATGAGCTGGTAACGGAGACCAGCAAAATTAAAGTTCAAATTGGTTTCTAAATATTTTTTCCCTTCTTCTAAGGCCTGTTTGCAGTCTATGCAGATAGGGAAATTTTTCCAGGCTTCCTCTTCCCTGAAGCCACCAGTGATAAATCCCGGTTTATCTATGGTAAAAAAACTGTATACTCCGTCTCCCAGAATAACATTTTTCTTCTGGTTGCAGATAGAACAGGTAGCGAATTGTTTCCCCCTTTTCTCATTATCTGCTTGAATCCACGAGATAAAAATTTTTCTAAACAGGGGAATGTCTCCCACATAATATTCTTCATTTCCATCTCTTAGTTTTAAGGTGATAAAAATACCTTCTTTTCTAGGAATTTCTTCTCGAATTTTCTGGATTTGTTCTGTTATCAAGTATTTACTGGTTTCCAGCTCTCTTTTTAAAGACTGAATAAACTCTTTTTCTTCTAGAGAAAGAAGATCTAAATTTCTTTGCAGGACTCTGTTTGCCCAGCCCAGAATTTTGTTGGTAAAGGTTTTCTGCGGTTCGGTAAGTTTGGCAGTGGGAGAAAAGTCCGGGCCATTTGCTGCCCCTGAGCGGTAAAGATATTTCATTTTTTTAGAACTGTCATATTCTTCTATATCCACCTCCCCAAAGAGAACCTGATTGTCTCTTTTTTCCAGAATTATGATAACCACCTGAGTATACTTTCCGCTAATATTAGGATCTTCTACCATGATTTCCATCAGGTCTTTTTTTTCTTTTTGAATGATGATTTCTCCTATTTCTTTTACCGCCTCAATCATATTTTTCCTCCTTCCTTACTTCTACCCTTGCTCCACTCACGTTGTCAAAGCCCAGGTAGAAAGGCTTATATTTCTGGGGTCATCTGATTTTTTATAAAAAACCACCAGGTCTCGAGCTTTTTTCTTCGATGATGGTGTAGTGTGCTATGAGGGCTATAACATAATAAATTAAGTTCCGGATTGAATAACCGCAGTAGAAAAGGGACTTTCCCGGCTCAGAGCTCTTAGTAGGCTAAATCAACCCCCCTTATTATTTCCTCATATCGTAATATAGCACATTTGAGCCAGATTTCCACCTCTATTCCCCAGAGATGGCCAAAGCTCTGGCACAGGAAAGATGGCAAAATGACGCAAAATCTCTCTTTTTTCATTACCGCGTTTTTAAATAAATTTAACATTAGCTTAATTTGCTCTTAAAAAACTTCTCTTAAACTGGAGAAAATGAAAAGGAGGTAGTTTTATGAAAAGAAGTCTTTTAATCTTGGCATTCTTTGGAATATGCGTGGGCTCATTGTTATCAATGTGCTCATTGGAGGCACAAGCTGTTCTTCCCCCAAAGCCCACGCTTAAATTTAATTCTCAGGGTACCTTTAAGATTGTTATGTTTTCAGATGTGCAGGACAAATTTCCCATTAATCCCCAGACCATAGAAGCTATGAACAATATTTTAGACTTCGAAAAACCGGAATTTGTGATACTGGTGGGGGATAATTGTACTGGAGCTATCGGAAGCGCAGAGGAATTCAATCTTTATGTACAGCAAATGGTAGAACCTATGGAAAAAAGAGGAATTCCCTGGGCTCATGTTTATGGTAATCATGACGAGGACCATGTAGAAAAAACAGGCCTTACCAAAGAGTTGCAACAAGGAATTTACGAATCATTTCCTCACTGTTTGAGCCAGCGTGGTCCTGAAGAAGTTGAAGGAGTAGGCAACTTTGTTTTGCCGGTATATTCTTCAGATGGCAGCAAAGAAGTGTTTGCAATTTGGGGGTTAGATTCCAATGCTTACCTTGAAGATAATAATTCCTGGTATGGTGGCAGGCTTGAAAATGATGCAATTTTAGAGAATGGATTACAGGGTAGCCATAACTACGATTTCATAAAGTTCTCTCAGATTAGATGGTATTGGGACACTTCGGTAGAAATGGAGAAAAAATGGGGCTATAAAATCCCGGGCATTCTCTTTACTCATATACCTCTACCCGAGCATAGACTGATAGTTATGAATCCAGAACCAACTGGTATAATAGGAGAGAAAAACGAGGATGTTTGTAACTCTCCCATAAACAGTGGACTATTTGCTGCCATCTTACAGAGAGGAGATATCAAAGGTATTTTTGTAGGTCATGACCACGTTAATGATTTTGTGGGCAATTACTGCGGAATCAAACTGGGCTATGATGCCAACATAGGATTCGGAACCTATGGTTTAGAAGGAGAAGACAAAGACCGACTGAGAGGTGCCAGAGTGTTCAGAATTAACGAAAGAACTCCTCAAGCCATAGAAACCTGGATGCGCTATGCCAGTGAATTTGATAAAAATAAGAGCTCAGAATTGCTTTCTTCCCTTTTAGTAATCGCTCACCGGGGAGCCAGTGGATATCTCCCAGAACATACCTTAGAATCTTATGCTATGGCTTATGCTTTAGGAGCAGACTACATAGAGCAAGACGTAGTCCTGACCAAAGACAAAGTCTTTATTTGTTTGCACGATATTTATCTTGAACCTACTACCAACGTTGAGGAATTATATCCAGAGCGCAAAAGAGAAGATGGACACTGGTATGCTGCTGATTTCACTCTGGAAGAGGTTAAAAAACTACGAGTACACGAACGTTCGAAAGCCGATGGCACACCCTATTTTCCTGAGCGCTTTCCGGTAAATTATTCTAAATTCGAAGTGCCTACCTTTGAAGAAGCAATTCAATTGATTCAAGGGCTTAACAAAAGTACGGGTAAAAATATAGGAATTTATCCCGAATTCAAGCAACCCAGCTGGCACGAAAAAGAAAAACTCGAGGGGGGAGAAAAAATCCTTCTCGATATACTTCAGAAATATGGGTATACAGAAAAAAAATCCGGAGTTTTTGTCCAGTGTTTTGAACCAGAAGCTCTTCAAAAAATGCGCTTTGAGCTGGGAACTGAGCTTCCTCTAATCCAGTTAATCGGTAGCGGAGAAGAAAAAGATGCCCAGATGCTAACCAGCGAAGGCTTAGAAGAAATAGCCAGCTATGCCGATGGCATAGGAATCTTAAAAGATTATATAGAAAACAACCCGGAACTGGTTAGTTTGATGCGGGAAAAAGGGCTATTGGTTCATGCCTGGACTTTCAGAAAAGATGCTGTTCCAGAAAAATATCCTTCTTATGAAAAGGAGCTGGAGCAGCTTTGCCGGGAATGCAATATAGATGGGTTGTTTACAGATTTCCCGGATATAGTAATCAAGTTTTTAGAAAGATAAGATTCTTTGCTGCTCTCTTCAGAAAAAGAGAGCAGCAAAGTTCATAAAAATGTGAAGGTCTATAAAGTCTGGACATGATGCAACTATAAAGTTATACTTTAGTGTAGCTAATAGTAAAGTATGAAACGAAAGAAGGGGGTAAACCGGTGAAAGAACAACACCAGATAGTAAATCTTCCCAAGAAAAAAAGAATAGCTCTGGTAGCTCACGACCATAAAAAACCTGATCTTCTGGAGTGGGCAAAATTTAATCGTGGGCTTCTGAGTGAGCACACTCTTTATGCCACAGGAGCCACAGGTACTTTACTGGAAGAAGAGCTTGGCTTCCAGGTGTATAAATTTAAGAGTGGACCCTGGGGAGGAGATCAGCAAATTGGCGCTAAAATTGCTGATGGAGAAATAGACCTCTTAATTTTCTTCTGGGAT
>NZ_JAAYFP010000203.1:0-12761 GCF_012728195.1 Candidatus Sordicultor fermentans | reverse complement strand
TTTTTATGCTGTACTTTTTAACTTCCGCTGTGCTGTATTTCTATTCTACCAAACACACGAAAGAATATGCGAGAATTATGGCGATAGCATCTAGAGGGGAGTTTAAAATGATTTTTTTATGGTTTACAGTTAATATGATGATGCTTGAGATCAAGATTGAGTATTATGATTTCCGGGCTCTTAATTAAGGGCATCTGCGAAAAGATGATGGATATTGTAGTTAAAACCGGAAAATATAAAATAACCGGGGCAAAAACATTACTCTTACCATAAAAGCCCTCTGATTGAGCTATATTCCAGATAAAGAGCCTGCTAAGAGCCCTCTCATAAAGTAGCGACCCAGGAAAATATACAATAAAAGAGGAGGAACTGCAGTGATAAGAGCTCCTGCCATCTGGATATTCCACTCTACAAAATATGAACCAGCGAGGTTGTTGAGAGCAACGGTTATAGGCTGGATACTTGGCTTTTGTGCCACTACCAGTCCAAAGAGGAAGTCATTCCATATAGAGGTAAATTGCCAGATCATAACTACAGCAAAGCCAGGCATAGATATTGGTAGCATTATATCTTTATAAATCCTCAGGAAACCACCTCCATCAATTTTTGCTGCTTCTAATAGTTCAGTAGGAACTGTGGAGTAATAGTTTCTGAATATTAATGTAGTTATAGGTATTCCATAGACACAGTGAATAAAAATCAGGCCCGGGATAGAGCCATACAACCCTATTTTCTGTAAAACTACTACCATGGGAATTAAAACGCTCTGATAAGGAATGAACATGCCAAATATAATGAGGGCTAACACAGTGTTAGAAAATTTAAATTTCCACTTAGAGAAGACATAACCATTCATAGAGCCTAAAAGGGAAGATATCAACGTGGCAGGAATAACCAGATATATACTGTTCATAAAGTTTTTAGATAGACCGGTTACCCCTTTTGATGTATCGCCCCTCCAGGCAATTTTAAAACTGTCCAGGCTTATGTTTTGAGGAAGCTTCCACATATCTTTCAGGCTCACTTCAGCAAAACTTTTAAAGCTGGTTGCCAGAAGCACGTATACAGGTAAAAGGTAAAATATGGCGAACAATATTAAAACCAGGTATAAAATAATTCTACTTGATTTATGGACCGTGCGTATTTTAGCTTCCCTCCCTTAAACCGTGTCTCAGATAGGGTATGATAAGGATAGCTACAAAAATTAGTAGAATAGTGGCGATAGCTGCACCTTGAGCGAAGAAATTACCTCTAAACGTAGTATCGTACATAAATAGAGCCGGGACATCGCAGGAAAATCCAATTCCCGCTCCTGTCATGGCTACTACTAAGTCAAATATCTTTAGGGAAATATGGGTGAGAATAATAACTGCTCCTAAAGTAATAGGTTGTAACAGTGGTAAAATGATGTATCTATATACCTGCCAGTTACTGGCTCCGTCTACCTGAGCTGCTTCAGATAATTCCTGAGGTATACCTCTAATACCTGCCAGATACATAGCCATGACATATCCTGACATCTGCCATACTGCAGGGATTACCACCGCTTTTATTCCCACGTTAGGGTCGGTATACCATCCACTTTTTAAAAATCCCAAACCTATTTTATCTAATAGCATATTGATGCCTAAAGAACCAGTAGTAGCAGTGCCAGGGTTTAGCATCCATCTCCATACTACTCCGGTCACAATAAAAGATATAGCCATAGGGAAGAGATAGATACTTCTGAAGACGTTCTCAAATCGAACTTTTCTATCCAGTAAGATAGCCAGAAAAAGACCAATAGCGATAGATACTACAAGAAACAAGACAGTAAAGACCAGAATATTTTTAAGGCCTATCTGAAAACGAAGGTTGTGAAAGAGGTCGATATAATTTCTGAATCCCACAAAGGTGAAATCGGGAACTACATCTTTCCAGTTGGTTAAAGATATCCATCCCGTCCAACCAATAAACCCGTAGACAAAAACAGCAATAAGGATGACAGAGGGCAAAATAAACAAGAAGGTGAGAATCTTTTCTTCCTTTGTTTTTTTCATAACCCTTTTTCCTTTAAAGGCAAAAAAGAAGAGGGGGGAAGCTTCTTCCCCCCTCTCTCAAAAGCTCTTTTACTGAGCTACTCCTGCTCTTTCTGCTACCTGCACCAGGGCTTTCTGAGTTACTTCTATATCAGGACGAGCTACAAAAAGAGCGATAACATCTTTGAATTCAGTGACCCATCCTTCCGCGGCTGCTGCACCATGCATTACACTGGGAACTATAACATCTTTTTCCCAGTCTTCCATAACTGACTTCTGGTAATCGTCAAAGAGGTCTTTATTTATATCGGTTCGGGCGGGAATAGAACCTTTCTTGAGGTTAAAGGCTTCCTGCCCTTCTTTGGAACCTAAGACTTTCAGGAAGTTGATAACATTGTCTCTATTCTTGCATCCCTTGGGAAGGCCAAAACTATCAGATAGAGCATCAAATATCCCGGCAGTTTCGGGAACCGGCACCCATCCAAAATCGGTATATTCTTTGGAGAAGAAATACCCTGCTACCCAATCTCCCATTATGCTCATTGCGCCTTTCCCGTCTATGATATACTCATAAGCTTCATCCCAGGTGAAGGCAGCATGGTCAGGATTAACATAGGTAACCATTTTCTTAAACGTTTCTAAAGCTTCGGTAACTCCTGGATCTGACCATTTGGTCTCGCCAGTCCACAAACCGCTGTAGCCTTCTGCTCCTAATTTAGCAATCAGGACTGTTTCAAATACGTGAGCAGCTTCCCATCCATCTTTTGTTCCCAAAACAAAAGGAATAATCCCCTGTTCCTGCAACTTATCTGCTATTTCAAAGAATTCGTCAAAAGTTTGAGGCGGATTTAGTCCGTTATCAGCAAAAATTTGTTTGTTATACCAGAGAACATTAGCTTTGTGGATGTTCACCGGCACAGACCAGTAGTCACCTTCATAGGAGACTATGTCTAGTATACCCTTGGGCATAACTTCTACCCATCCTTCAGACTCGAAAAGATCGGTTAAAGGCTCCATAAATCCGGTTTTAACCCAGGTATCGATTAGCTCTTTTCCAGCATGTACCTGGAAAGTATCAGGTGGATCTCCGCCTAACATCCTGGTTTTCAATACTGCTTTAGCATGGGCTCCTGCTCCACCAGCTACGGTAGCATTGATGATTTCTACATCGGGATAAAGTCTGTTATAGATATCGAATAGCGCCTGCAGTCCTTCAGCTTCTCCACCTGCTGTCCACCAGGAAAAGATTTCTATGACGCCTTTTTCCTGGGAGAAAGCAAGGGTTCCTAAAGAGAGAACTAACAACACAGAAAGCAACAAAGATAAACCTTTAAAACGCTTCATTTTTGTACCCCCCTTAAATTGTTATTCCACATAAAATTATATCATTTCTATAAACCAGGTCAAGCTTTGCCCGGCTCTATAATAAAGTGGGTGGAAAAAACATCTAAAAGGAAGTATGGTGGCAAGGACCAGGGGAGAAGTTAGAAAAGAAAGGAGGCCTTACCACCATGGCCAGAGGGAAGATTGGTATCACAATTTTATTGAGGGTTAAAGACTTAAAAATAGAATAGCAGTTAAAGCTTCAATTAAAAAGGAGAAAAGGGAAATGCCCGCTCTCCGGATCGGTAAAACTCTATAAACATACACAGAAAGAGGGAAGTTCTCCATACCTCGCAGAGGAAAGAGAGTTAATAAGAGATGTAAGAATTATCCCTTTTGGGGTATACTAAAAGAAAAAAGGAGGTTTTAAAATGAATTCTTTTCAGTATAATCTGGCCCGATTTATATCTTTTCAAGATAAGGCAGAGTGTGAGAGGGTACGTCAGATTAAAAAAGAAGATATTACCAACCATCCCAATCCTGATTTCAAAATTCAGGTCATTGAAGAAAGAGACGATTTCTACTTTCAATTTGCTATGGATATCTTCACTCGAATAGTGGAAGCTCGAGAGAAAAAAGAAAGTCTGGTTCTTATCCTTCCCGTAGGCCCAGTCCCTCAGTACTCATTGGTAGCAAAAATGGTCAATCAATTTCACATTCCCTTAGACCATCTCCACATTTTCAATATGGACGAATACGCCGACGAAGAAGGAAATACCGCTCCTCCATCATGGCCTGGTTCCTTCCAGAAAGCTATGTGGGACAACTTTTTCAGCTTGATTGACCCCCCTCTTCGCCCTCTGGAGAAAAACATTCATTTTCCCACCAAAGAAGTTCTTCCCGATTATGCCAAAATGATTGAAGATTTGGGAGGGGCAGATTGCTGCTACGGAGGAGTGGGTTGGTGCGGGCATATCGCCTTCTGGGAAGCTCATCTGGGGTTTGAGTTTGGCGATGACCTCCAGGCTTTCCAAGAAGCAGGGCCGCGATTAGTAGAACTTCATCCTATGACCATTATGCAAAATGCTCTACATTCTTTCAGTGGAGATTGGTCATGGGTTCCTCCATTTGCCAACACTATCGGACCAGCTCAAATTGTGGGAGCTAAATACCGAAGCTTCTGGTTAGACGGATACTTAGGGGGTGGAGTAAGCTGGCAAAGGTTTATTGCTCGTTTGGCAGCACATGGACGAGTGAACACTTTAGTTCCTGCTTCTATCTTGCAGAATTTCCCTGGAACTTATACGCTATTGGGGGGAGTAGCAGATAATGTAGAGATTAAAATGGCTTAAAACTCTTTTCTCTGCGGAGAGTTTGCTTATCCAATTGACAGTAAATAATCCATTATTTAATATTAGAAAGAATAAATCTTTAAGGGAGGATGAAAATGAAAAAGTACGGAGTAATTCTATTGGCTCTACTCGTTTTAATGTTAGGAGTAGTTAATGGAGGGTGGGCAGAGGAGAAAAAAACTTACATAGTGGGGATTGACGGTGATTACTATCCTTTTAGTTACATCGACAAAGATGGAAGTCCGGCAGGGTTTGATGTAGAGTCCATTCAATGGATTGCCCAAGAGATGGGGTTTGAAGTAAAGATTGTTCCTATAGCCTGGGATGGGATAGTCCCCAGCCTGCTCGCTAAAAAAATCGATATGATATACTCAGGTATGACAGTTACTGAAGAGCGCAAAGAGAAGGTAGATTTTACCGATGTGTATTGGGTGGTGAACCAGGCAGTGGCCACCAAAGAAGAAGCCAGCTGGACTCTCGAGGATTTTCTGGCTGGAAAATGCAGTATAGGTACGCAAAGAGGCTGTTCAGCAGCTATGTGGATAGAAGATAATTTAGTAAAACCGGGAATCCTCCCCGAAAACAAACTTAAACTCTATGACAACTTCCCCTTAGCAGCGAACGACCTCCTCAACGGCCGGGTAGAAACAATAATCATGGATGAACCGATAATAGATAAAGCTATCGAGGGAAAACCATTGAAGAAAATTGGAGTTATTTCCACAGGAGAAGAATACGCTATCGCAGTGAGAAAAGAAGATACTGAGCTTAAAGCTCTGCTTAACGAAGGATTGAAAAGATTGATGAGTTCCCCCTACTGGGAAGAACTGATTGAAAAATACGAGATGAAGTAAAAAGGAGAAAAGTGGAGGGCCTCTCTGCTGTTTTAGAATCTCTACCTTACATTTTATCTGGAATACCGGTAACTTTAGGACTTGTGGCTCTGTCTCTGGCTCTGGGGTTTACCTTAGGAGTACCAATGGCCGTAGCCACGGTCTATGGAAATCGGGTAATGGCAAAAATAATCCAGGTATTTGTTTTTGTGATGAGAGGCCTGCCCAATTTAGTGCTTCTCTTTCTTTTTTATTTTGGCATCTTTCCCCTTTTAGGGTGGAATCTATCACCCTTTGTAATCGGAGTTATAACTCTGGGCTTGCGAAGTGCTGCGTATCAGACGGAAATTTTCCGAGGAGCCATTCTCTCTCTGGAAGAGGGGCAGATGTTAGCTGCTCTATCTGTGGGCATGACCAAGAACCAAGCCATCTGGAACATTATTTTACCTCAAGCCCTACGCCTGGCCCTCCCCGGGTGGTCTAACGAGTATCCCATTCTCCTTACCGATTCTTCGGTAACTTATGCTATTGGAGTAGCTGAAATTTTAACCCGGGGTAGCCAGATGGTTACCAGAACCTATCAGCCTATGCCTATTTATCTAACCTGTGCTCTAATCTTCATCCTCCTCAACTGGGGAGGAATGCAAATCATCCAGTGGGGAGAAAAAAAAGCTTATATCCCTGGATTAGGAAGGAAAATAGAAACTCGATGAGTACTACACCTGTTTTAGTAGTGGAAAACATCCATAAATCTTTTGGAAAAGTGGAAATTCTCAAAGGAGCCTCTTTTGCTGTAAATAAAGGAGAAACCAAAGTTATCATCGGCCCTTCAGGCGCGGGCAAAAGCACCCTCCTTAAATGCATCAATCAGCTCGTCATTCCTGATAGAGGAAGAGTATTTCTCAATGGAGAAGAAGTGCTACATTCTCATTCTCAAATCAATCGTTTCCGTCAGAAAATAGGGATGGTCTTCCAGAATTTTTACCTTTTCGACCATATCACCGCTTTAGAAAATGTGGAAATTGCTCTTCTTAAAGTCAAAAAAATGAAACGCGCTGAGGCACGAGAAAAAGCTCTGGAGGAACTAAACCGGGTAGGAATGGGGGATAAAGTTCATCTTTATCCTGCTGAGCTATCAGGAGGACAGGCACAGAGAGTCTCCATTGCCCGAGCTTTAGCCATGGACCCTGAGGTAATATTATTCGATGAGCCTACCTCTGCTTTAGATCCGGAATTAACCGGAGAGGTGCTGGAAGTCATGAGAGACTTAGCTAAAGAGGGGATGACCATGGTGGTGGTTACCCATGAGATGGGTTTTGCCTCCTCAGTTGCTGATGAAGTTCTATTTATGGAGGAAGGGAGATTTTTAGAAAGTGGACCTCCTTCCCAGATTTTTTTCCATCCCCGTGAAGAACGAACCAAAAAATTCCTCAGCCGGATTTCTGAGCTATATGGAGAGTTAAACAAAAATGGATAGCTTGCTTTTTATCCATAATGAATTGTTCCCCGAGCTATGGAAAGGATGGATGGTCACTTTAAAATTAGTCGCTCTTTCTATCCCTTTTGGACTGTTGACTGGGATATTGATTGCCATAGGAAGAGTATACGGAAATCGCTTAATTTCCTCCCTCTGTCGGCTTTATGTCATCTTTTTTAAAGGGTGCCCTCTTCTTCTTCTCTTATTTGTAATTTACTTCGGACTCCCTTCCTTAGGAATTGCTTTTTCACCTTTTGTGGCTTCGGTTTTAGGGTTTGTCCTCTGTAACGGAGCCTATACTTCTGAGTACATAAGAGGAGCAATCCAATCGGTAAAAACCGGCCAGATGATTGCTGCGCAAGCTTTGGGAATGACCAAGTGGCAGGCGGTATTTTACATCATTCTTCCTCAAGCTTTTCGCCGGGCACTACCTGGCGTGGGCAACGAAATGATTTACCTCATCAAATACTCTTCTTTAGCTTATATGCTCACCTGTGTAGAGCTAACCGGAGCAGGGAAAATCGTGGCTGCTCGAAGTTTCCGTTTTATGGAAACTTTCGCTGTGGTGGGCATAATTTATCTATTTATGGTCTCCATAGCCACTAAAATTCTCCAGTGGGCAGAAAAGAAACTCTCCTATCCTGGCTAAAGAAGTATGTATGTATTCATCCACACTCTTTCCGGGATTTAGCTTTTTTAATCCAGCGAGCATATTCAGCCACTGCCTCTTCCATTCGATAACGAGGAGAAAAGTCCAACTCCTTTTTAGCTAAAGAAATATCCAGAGTTTCTCCTCGAGGAAACAATTTCCCCGGACCTAATATTACCTCTCTGGGCTCATCACTATATTTTTGAGCCAATTTAGCTAAATCAGGAAAACTAGTTGCCTCATCAGTAGCGATATTAAATATTCGATGAGAGGGATTTTCTTTTTCATAAGCTAACACTGTTCCCCAGGCAGTATCTTTCACATAGGTAAATCCCAGTCTCTGGTCCCGGCCTTTTTCGAGATAAAGATTATCTAGTCCTTCGATAGAACCTAAAAGAGTGCGGAAAACCGGGGTCATCTCAGAGGGGAGATACCCAGGACCGAAGAAAAAGTAAGGACGAACTATCCTAACGTCTATTCCATAGTGATTGCCATACTGGAGAGTGAGAAACTCTGCTCCAGCTTTGCTGGCTCCATAAAGGTCAGAAGGGTTGATATGATGAGTAAGTTCTCCCGGGCAATCTTTAGTCTCTCCATAAACGGCTCCGGAACTCACATAGAGAAACTTTGGCACCTTATAAAGTCGAGCAAACTCTAATAGATTGAGAGTTCCTACCACATTCAATATAGTACTGGGATAAGGGTTATCCCAGTACTGGGGGGAAGCCATCACTGCCGGGGTATGAATTATACCCTCTATTTTCTGAGACTGAAAAACCTGTACCAAGCTTGACCAGTCCAGAACATCTCCTCTGTGGAAGGAAACATGATCCTGGTATTCTTCCAAATAGTCAAAAGAACGAGGTTTTAAATCAAAAGAGACTACATCTTTTCCCTTTTGGGCGAAATAGTAGGTTACCCAGGAACCTAAAAGACCATTGCCACCGGTTATAAGAATAGACATATTATCACTTCCTCCGGTTTATTTCTATTTTTACTTTTCTTCTATGATATCAGAAAATCTAAAAGAAAGGGGTTCGAAAGATGAAAAAATAAGATGAGAAAAATTTACTGGAAAAAGCTCTTAACCTTGCAAAGGAGGAAGCATCGAGGAAGCCCAATATTCCTGAAGGAAGCACATTTATCTTATGGAATAAAGCCCCTCTTAAGATAGCAGAGTACCTTTTTGTGGAAGAAAAACTATATAGTTTTGGGGTGGATAAGGAAAACTCTCTACCTTCTTTCTCCTGGTGATTCCATCTGTATGTATGCTGGGTCTTGAAGTTATACCATCACAGATAAAAATATGCGCTATATCACCAAAAAACCGGTTTATGAAATCTTCTTTTGTTTCAAGTTCAACTTCGACCTTGGGCCAGGAGACTATGTTTTAGAAATAATCATACGCGACCAGTTAGGAAGTAAAAAAAGGGGGAGCTTCGCCTGTCTTTAAAAGCTAATAAGAAGTCGTGAGTTTAGATTATTCACTACCCCGGCATATCTTTAGCCGGGGTTTTGTTATTCAGACAGCCTACGGCGCGAGATTAAAGAAAAGCCTTCTTTTGTGTGTGGCGATCTCGAGTTTGTAATTTCCAATGTAATTTGCTTTTTAAAGTTGTAACAGCTTAACAGGTTTTGCGGTCAACTATATTTCCCCTCTATAATAATAGAGGAACTATCTCTTAAGAAAGACCGTAATATTAAACAGGAATTTCTCTCTGAGAGGTAAAAAGATTGAAGAAAACTGGAGTGTTAGACCGAGGGAAAAGATTAGCTCATTTCTATTTATTCCGTTACTTCCGTTTCTATTCCCGAAAATTTCGCCCTCAGGACACCATTAAGAGAGAGGAAATTGAAAAAGGGCTGCAGGCAGTAGTAAAAGATGGCTTAGCAAGTCAGGCTATGTCTACCTTGACCGGGGGAGCTTTTCTGGTAGACTTTGCCCTGCTTCTCGGGGCTTCCAATTTCTTCATCGGAGTTTTAGCTGCTATTCCCGCCCTTACCCAGCTGATACAAATTCCTGCTACTTTTTTAGTAGAAAAAACCCGCAGAAGGAAGCTGATTGTAGCAATAGGGGCGTTTATAAGTCGTATATTTCTTTTGCTCTTTGCTCTCATCCCTTTTTTATTTTCTCCTTCCCGGAGGATTATGGCTCTATCTCTTGTCATTCTTTTTCACTCAGCCTGTAATTCTGTGGTCTCTTGCAGCTGGTCTTCCTGGATGCGAGATTTTATCCCTGAAAATATCTTAGGGAGTTTCTTTTCCCGTCGTATGGCTCTTTCTTACTCCTTAGGAGCGGTGCTGAGCCTCGCAGGAGCTTTTTATCTGGATTTTTGGAAACGCTCTTTTTCTGACCCTCTCACTGGCTATTCCTTTCTTTTTTTAGGAGGAGTGATAGCTGGTTTTTTCAGTTTCTACTATTTAACCCTTCCTCCCGAACCTCGCCTGGAAGGGGAGGAAAAAGCGATTGGTTTTGCTCAGCTATTTCTTTCTCCTTTTAAAGACCAGAATTTTCGCAATTTACTCTTCTTTTCTGGTTCCTGGCATTTTGCTTATAACTTAGCCACTCCTTTTTTCACTGTTTATCTCTTACGGCGTTTAGAATACAATATGATTACAGTTGTTATCTTATCCACCATAAGCCAGGTTATGAGCATCTTGTTTTTCCGGTGGTGGGGCAGCATTGCTGACCATTTCTCCAATAAATCTGTTCTTTTAGTCAGTAGCCCTATATTTCTGGTTTCTCTATTCTTGTGGACTTTCACCACTTTACCGGAAAAACACGCTTTCACTCTGCCGTTGCTCATCATCATTCACATTTTACTGGGGATTTCTACTGCTGGCATTCTCTTAGCTACCGGGAACATGGGTATGAAATTAGCTCCCCGGGGACAGGCCACTCCGTATCTAGCCACTTATAACCTGGTTAACTCTCTATCACTGGGTATCGCTCCTCTTTTAGGAGGAAAATTGGCTGACTTTTTTGCTCAGCGAGAGCTGTCCCTTTCTCTCAACTGGATAAGCCCCACAGCTGAGCGCTCTTTTGCAACTCTCTCTTTTGAGCACTGGGATTTCCTGTTCTTTTTTGCTCTCTTAATCGGGATATACGCTCTTCATCGTTTGACTTTTGTTGAAGAGGTAGAAGAGGAAAAAGGAACCATGGGAGGGTTGGTAACCGAGATAGGAAGAGCAGTCAATAACATTTCTTCAGCTGGAGGAATTTTTCTAATAGAAAACTTTCGTTTTCCTCTCCGAAGAAAAGAAAAAAAGAAAAAAACATACCTTTATTAAAAAACAAGTAACTACATAGGGGCCTATATTTTTATTGAGGTTCTGTTGACAGTTCTTTAAGAGTCATGAATACTATGTGCACTATGAAAAAAAACTAATCTGGAAAGTAAAATCTCAACCCTACCTTTAGAATCTCGACAGGTTCTGATAGAACACCCTGCTTTATTTGAACTCATTAGGGAATTGATAGAGATTGTTGAAAAACAGCAACAAGAGATAGCCGAACTTCAACGAGAAGTGAAACACCTTCGAGATCAACTTCATCTGGATAGTCACAACAGCAGTTATCCTCCATCTACAGATAAAAATAGAACCAACTCGGGAAAGAAAGTAAATAGCTTAAGAAAAACTACTGGTAGAAAGCCAGGAGGTCAAGAGAATCACCCGCCGAGTACTTTACGAGCGGTCTCCTTTCCTCGTAATATCATCTCCCATGAGGTGAAAGTTTGTCCTCACTGTAGATATGTTTTGTCTTCCACCCCTGTAGCAGGAATAGAGAGACGTCAGGTATTTGATATCCCTCTTTTTGAGCTTTCAGTAACTGAACATCAAGCGGAGGTTAAGAAACGAGGTGAGAATGTACTGGAGTGTTTACGCCAAACTTTTCAGATATCTAAAGCAGGGACTATTTTATTACTTGAAGGACAGGCTGTGTAATTACAAAAAATCTATATAGCCTCCAAACCTCCAAGGTCCCTGACAAGAAAGTTGTTGACAATTCGTATAAAGTTGTCTACATTAATTGAAGTAAATCTAAAATAGGAGGCGGGAAAATGAATAGGGATTTGAAAAGAAGTTGGTGGATTTTGTCCCTGGTTATGGTGCTTCTCTTTTCCTTCTCGGGAGGATGGGTTGGAGCTCAAGAGCCTTCAAGTGAGTATAGTGGTGAGCCGGCCAGATATGTTTTTCTTTTCATCGGTGATGGAATGGGGATAGACCACTTCAGTGTCACTCAGGTTTATCTCAATGCTCTCGAGGAGAAAAATGTCGGTTTAAAAGAGCTTTCTTTTACTTCTTTTCCAGCAGCGGGGTTAGTCTCTACTTTTGACTATGGTTCTTACATCACCGACTCGAGCTCAGCTATAACAGCTATTCTTACTGGAGAGAAAACCTATAGTGGAGTTCTTAATATGTTGCCTGATAAATCTACTCCTCTTGTAAGCGTAGCCGAAATGGCAAAAGAAGCAGGGATGAAAGTGGGAGTGGTAACCAGTGTTTCTCTGGATCATGCCACTCCTGCTGCATGCTATGCTCATCAGCCTTCTCGTAACAACTTCTATGAAATTGCTGTAGAGGCAACTCAGAGTGACTTCGATTACTTCGGGGGAGGAGGGTTCTTACAACCTCGGGGTAAAAACAATGACCAGCGAGATATTTTCGAAATCTTTGCTGAAAATGGCTACACTGTGGTAAGAAATCGAGAAGATTTTGAAAAATTAACTCCTCAATCGGGAAAAGTGGTAGCAATCAACGCCGTTTTGGATGAAGACCAAACAATGCCTTATGAAATTGATCGGGAGGAAAACGACCTTTCCTTAGCTGATTTTACTCGCAAAGGCATTGAGCTTCTCGATAACCCCGAAGGTTTCTTTATGTTAGTGGAAGGAGGAAAAATCGACTGGGCGGCACACGCTAATGATGCTGCCACCGTTATAAGAGATGTCTTAGCCTTTGGTGAAGCCATAGAAGAAGCAATTAAATTTTATCAGCAACATCCCGAAGAAACTCTAATTGTAGTTACTGCTGACCATGAAACTGGAGGGTTAACTCTGGGGTTTGCCGCAACGGGATATAGTTTATACCCAGAAGTCTTGCAGA
>NZ_JAAYFP010000202.1:0-1525 GCF_012728195.1 Candidatus Sordicultor fermentans | reverse complement strand
GGCTTAAAGATTGCCGGGGTGACGAAAAAGGGGCAATAGAACCATTCAGGAATGAGAGATAAGGTGATGATGGAGGCCTTCAGGGGTGACATCCCCCTCCGTCATTCCCGAAATCTTTTATCGGGAATCCAAGTTTTTGCTTTTTCTTTTGTTTTAAAACCATGGACCCCTGATAGAAGCATTCAGGGGTGACGACGCGGAGGCTTTTTCCACCAGTAGTCTTTTGTATTTTTATTTATGTTTTTATCTTACGTCGTAGACTGCCTGTCTTTTTTGGGGTTAAGCATTAGTTTTTTCCGGGATAATAGGGATTTACTCCCCTTATTGCCCATAGTATAATAAAGATGGAGTAAGGGAGGTGAATTCATGGATGTAAAAGAGATGGTTAAATTTATGGAAAACCTCGGGTATGAAGTGATAAGAAAAGAGAAGGTAGATATCGTCGATAAGCTTCTGGGAAAATTTGCTCTGGAGGAAGAAGAAAAAACCAGCACTGAATTGTTGAAAGAATTAAGAAGCACTGGATATGGGAAGTATTAAAGCTTTTTTAGATACTGATGTTATTCTCAACTGGTTATGTAAAGAGGCTACCAAAGAAGGAGAGGCCCTCTGGGAAGCCCCCTATGAAATCCTAAAGAAGGCAGAGAAGGAAGAAATTGTTCTTTATACCACACTAATCAATATCATGGAGATAAGGTTTGTTTTAAGAAGAAAGAAAAAGTGGAAGGAATTAGAGATAGAAGAGGTAATTAGAGACCTCGGGAAAATTGATAATTTTGGGATAATTATTCCCGAGGAAACTGATCTTATTACTGGTTTTAACTTTCAAGCATCGCACATGTTAGATCCATTTGATGCTATTTACTTAAGTGTAGTTGATAAAATTTCTGGCTTCTTAGTATCAAGAGATAGAGATTTCATCAACATAGTAAACAAGATAAAGGGTAAGCTAACAGCTTTCACCCCGGAAAGCTTTTTAGAAACTATCAAGTAGACTCCCGTTCAAGCAGTGCTCTTTTTCCCGGTTTAATTCCTTTCTGATATCAGCTGCTTCATTTTGTATGTTGATTTTGAATCAATTTCTGGTAGATAATTCCCTCTTCCCTCATGCCTGAAATTTAGCGAGGCACTCACCCCCTCCGCTATTCCCGAAGTTAGCAATCGGTAATTCACCTCACCCGTCATGCCTGAAATCTTTTATCAGGCATCCAGAGGTTTTTGTTTTTTCTTTGGTTTTTAAATGCTGTGGACCCCGGCTTAAAGATTGCCGGGGTGACGAGGAGGTGGGAATCCAAAGGCTTTTCCCTTAAATGATTTAGAACCATTCAGGGGTGACGACCTCCCTTTTCCGTCATTCCCGAAATCTTTAATCGGGAATCCAAATACTTTTAAATACCATGGACCCCTGATAGAAGCATTCAGGGGTGACGGACAAAGGTGATAGAACCACTCAGGAATGACTGTTTCTACCAACTCAGAATGTCCAAAAGCTACCGAGATTGTCTGTCTTTAAATTGCCATATAT
>NZ_JAAYFP010000201.1:0-3572 GCF_012728195.1 Candidatus Sordicultor fermentans | reverse complement strand
ATGTACTTTTAATGAGAAAGCGATCTTGCAACTCGATTGAAACCCCATCTACAACGGGATTCGTGTTCCATCCCACGACAAATTTTCCAACTGAAGGAGAATCATAAAGTATATCTTCATTACTTTCAACAATTTGTGCTGTCTTAATTTTTTCGACAAATTTCTCGAACGAACCCCATTCATCCTCGCATCCACATTCTACTAGCCAGATGTTGTTGGGATTGTAACAGATTAATTCTCTACCAGCGTAAGGCCCACTTTGCCCAAAGGACATTCCATATTTTGAAAAGATGCCGACATACCCCTTTCTTGCTCTCGCAAATAACCACCTCCCTTCGACTTTTATTTCATCAAACTTTGAAGGCTCAAAAAAGCAGTGGTTCATCCAAGAAAATCTATTTTCATGCCAAATTAACGCGAGCACATTGCGAAACTGGATAGCCCTTGGAAGAGCTACATTCCCTGACCAATAATCGGGACGTAAACCTGGTCCTTCTTCAGAAGTATAGGGGCACGACCAAAAGATTACCGCTTTGTTCTCAAAGGTTAATTGTGCTACATGGGTTTGAGGAGCACAGTTCCCTTTTTGATAGTCTTGCAAGCTTGAAAGCATGTAATCGGGTGTTCGATAAATAACTAGATTAGCAGGAAATTCGAATCCTTGTCTCTGAAGAGATTCATTTGGAGAATGGTCAGCAGCTATCTTTGCTAGGATTTCTGGTGGTCTATATGTACTAGTAGCTAAGCTTACTGCTCCCATGCCAGTTCCACCCCATAAGCTTCCTTCTCCGTACAACAACCAATTGAGAGATCCAGTATATTGAAAATCCGGATATTTAACATAGGAAGCATATGTTCTTCCACAGGATGAACCAAAAATTCCATGAAATGTATCTTCGGCAAGGATAAAAAACATGTAGTCGAGCAGCTGTTTAACCAACTGCCGAAGGGTACAATCCTCCTGCGGGGCAAAGTCATAAACATTTGTTAAAGGAGCAAGATTAACAGTATAGTAACAATTTGAATTCCATTCATCGAAACCGAATTTGCCTCTCTACTTCAACCATTCACTAAGATACAATCTTCCCTTTGTAGCATGATACAGCCCTCGCTGATGACTATTGGTAAATTCTTCACTAGGGAACAACTGACCTGCAAGAAATTCTGCTGAGTGAAGAAGTAAACGATGATTCTCAGAACCCATATGCATTAGCGCTTCACCAGGCTCATCCACCCAATATCTAAAACCCAATATTACACTTTTCATAAGTTCTCTAACTTCAAATTTAAGACTAGGATTTTCTTTTTCCCAGTACATCAAGCGAATTATTGCTTGTAAAAGGAATTCTGAACAGTCCCTTCGTTCCATAATGAATTTACAGGTATCAATGATAACTTTTTCATCTATTTCCTCGTATAAACCTTGACTGTACCTGGCAACTTGAGCCCAAATTTGCTCACGTTGTCCCAAAATATATCCTGCAACAGGGCTCCAAAGTTCATCAAAAAGAAAATTTGGATTTTCAGTGAAATGTTCGAGCGTTCTTTTCTTTCTTTCATCAAAAAAATCAAAACCTTTAAGTGTTGGTGTAGGAACTATTTTTGCGATGTTGAAATCAGTACTCGTAATAAATTGCCCTTGGTCGTCTTCCCATATGCATTTTACCTCGTACTCACCATCAGGAATCTCTGCCCCAGAGCAGAAAACCACTTTATTTCCTTCATTTAAGGTTACCTCTTTAAGCATCCTACCGTCTATAGATAGCAGTTGTGCTTTTAATCGGACTTTAGGAATTAATAGTTTTTTAATTGAGAAACCAACAGTATGCTCCGGATAAAAAACATCGCGTTCAAGTCGAATCGAGCTTACTTCCTCTTCAATTCGATCTCGCAGTTCCTTTGTAATACCCTCGGGAAGGGGGCTGCAAGCTTCTATCTCATCATTGCATCTAAGAGAAAAACTCACCGAAGAAGTCCGCCCCATGCGGAAAAGTGCTACTGATACCGTGTTTAAACCAGCCATTAGAGTTGCATCGAACTTATATCTGTAAAGGTAACCATAACCAAACTCTATTGCTTCTATTGGTGAGTAATCTTCTGAGTCAAAGACCATTCTCCCATTAAAGCCAATCAAAGTACGTCCGCTTGTTAATAGTTCAAACTGTTTTACTCCTTTATGTTTTAGAGCAAAAGTAGTGGATAAGAAAACAGAACAACAATGATTGGAAAAATTATAACGACCCCAAGAAAAAATTCCTTCATGTTTTCGGAGTAACCTCCAATAATCACTTTTGTCAGCGAAAGATATTAATTGTCCTTCGCTCGCTGGAGACAAAAAAATCTTTTTTGCTTCTTCCACGATTTCAAGCATCACATCCTTTCCAGCAGAAGAATAAGGATTTTCGAAGAAAGTCATTGTTTTAACCTTATCAGACACATCTTGATAAAAGGGGCCCGCGACGATCCAAGGTTTGATTGCTTCGTGAGCATTAACCGTCAAATATAAAGGATTAGTGTTCATCTTCTTGCCCTCCAATACATTGAGCCGACACATCAATTAATTTTGCTTAAAAAGAACTTCTGCAATATTTCCACTATCTACCACTTTCTTAAGAGCTTATTGAAAAATAATATTCATAAGTACTTAAATCCTATGACAGAAAAAGACAGCCTAAGTTTAAATATTAAATTTTCATAACTTCCATTATAGAAAAAGCCTTTATGCTCTCCCAATAGGAAAAAACGCTATTCACAATGACATTTACATCACTTATCTTTTTTCGACAATTCAAAATAAAAAACATAAAAAATCCTAAAAATTGCTTCATAAACACAAACAAAGCTCGATATGGATCCATTTTATGATTCAATACCATTTTTAAAATAACTAGGGTATAATAGCTTTAGCTTATTGAAATCGATATCAATTTTATTTAAATGCTCTTCTATTGTTTTTTCACCATCAATAGGTTTGCTTTCCATAATTGCCTTTACTATTTTCTGGTGTTGTAAAATTATCTTGTCCAAACTAAAATTTGACGACAATTTAAGAATCCTAGTTCGATTAAAATCCAAACTTATCTGACTAATAAGAAACCAAATTCTTTCTTTGTTACAACCTTCAAAAATAATACGATGAAATTCCTCGTCGAGGTGGAACAGTCTCAAATAATTTTTTTCCTTCGCACAGAAATTTTGTGCGTTGAGGTTAGATCTCAATTCGAAAAGCAAATCAGATGGAAAATTTTGACAGGCTATCTTCATAACTGCTTTTTCCAGATTCTCTCGTGTAAATCTTGCTTCTTCAACTCTATCTAAGTCAATCAAAGAAACCCGTGTACCTCTTTGAGGGTAAACCTCAAGCAACCCTTCTTGGGTCAACTTAATAAACGCTTCTCTAACTGGCGTTCTGCTTACACCAAATATTTCTGCGATTCCTTTCTCAGTAATGTTTTCTCCTGGTTTAAGCTTGATCTCGACGATGTTCTTCTTTAACGTTTTATAGATATACTCTTTAGTAGAGCTAGTAGATGTTTTATTTGTAATAAGTAAATCCATGATTCCTCCTCGTT
>NZ_JAAYFP010000200.1:0-7622 GCF_012728195.1 Candidatus Sordicultor fermentans | reverse complement strand
CTCTACTATTCCTAAACCCAGTTTCTGGACTATTTCTAATGAAATCATTGGTAGCACTTTATACCATCTCAAAGAGAGAAAACCGGAGGTCAGAGGGTTTATCCATCTGGTTTCCTTTGAGTGTGGACCAGATTCTTTAGTTGGAGAGTTAATTGAACGTCTTCTCAAAAGAGAAAAGGAGTCTCTCCCTTACTTGCGTTTAGAAATTGACGAGCACACCGGAGAAGCAGGGTTGGTTACTCGTTTAGAAGCTTTTGTAGATATGATGGAGTGGAGGTATAAAAGCCTTGAAAGCTACGTTTCCCCATTTGCTTCATCTTGATATCGCCTTAGGAGTTCTCTACCCCACTCTGGGCGTAGAAATCATAACCCCTCCTCCTATTACTCAAAAAACCATTGAAATTGGAGTAAAACTAGCTCCTCAGAATGCTTGCTTTCCTCTCAAAGTAACTCTGGCTAACTTTGTAGAAGGAATTGAACTGGGAGCCGATACTATTTTTATGGCCGGAGGGGTGGGGCCTTGTCGTTTTGGTTATTACGGACAAATTCAAAATATAATTTTAGAAGATTTAGGTTACAACGTTGATTTTGTCCTATTAGACCATCCTCGCTATGGTATTCGTCCTTTTATAAAAGCCCTGCAAACTATGGCCGGGGGAAGGGTCCTTTCCTCCCGAGTTATCAAAGTAGCCAGCTTGGCCTGGAAAGTTTTGCGCTTTACCGAAGACTTAGAGACAGAAAGAAGAGCGCTGCGTGCTCAGGTAAAAGACCGTCAAAAATTAGATGAAATAGTAGAAGGAGCGCTGGAACAACTACGTCAGGTAAATAATGAAAAAAGCTTCCAGGCTATCAAAGAAGAAACTATGAAAAAGTTAGATAATTTAGAACGGAAAGAAACAGAAGACCTCATAAAAGTGGGAATAGTAGGAGAGATTTATGTAGCCCAGGAAACTAAAATAAATTTCAATGTGGAAAAGATCCTGGGAGAGCTAGGAGCATACGTACACAACTCTGTTTCTACGGTAGAGTATGTTTTGCACACCCTGCCATTTACTCGTTCCCGGGAAAAATTAGAAGCCTGGGAGCTAGCCAAGCCTTACCTGAAGAGATTTGTAGGAGGAGAAGGAATTGATACAGTAGGCAGCGCCATTCGCTATGCTCAATGGGGCTTTGATGGAGTTGTCCATCTTTATCCTTTTACCTGTATGCCTGAAGTAGTGGCTAAAAGTATACTTACCGCAGTAAGCAGGGATTACGACTTACCTACTCTGCATTTAGCCATAGATGAACATTCTGGAGAGGCGGGATTAGTTACCAGAGTGGAAGCATTTGTAGATGTTTTAGAAAGAAGAAAAAAACTGAAGAAAAAAAAGGTGGAGGTTAGTTAAATGGACCTTTATTTAGGAGTGGATGTGGGCTCAGTAACCACTAAGTTTGTGCTTATAGACGAAGAAAAAAACATTCTGGCCAGTTGCTATTTGCGCACTAGCGGCGATCCGATTGGAGCGCTCAAAGAAGGTTTACAATACATAGAAAGACATTTTCCCAGTGGTGGAGAAATAAAAGGAGTAGGTAGTACCGGTAGCGCCCGACACCTAGCTGGCATAGTAGTAGGAGCAGATATAGTCAAAAACGAAATTACCGCTCACGCCATAGCAGCCATCACCCGAGTACCTGAAGTACGAACAGTTTTTGAAATTGGAGGACAGGACAGTAAGTTAATTATCATTCGAGATGGCGTGGTGGAAGACTTCGCTATGAATACCGTTTGCGCAGCCGGAACAGGTTCTTTTCTGGAGCATCAAGCGGTACGTCTCAATGTTCCCATCGAAGAATTTGGAAAATTAGCTCTCCGGGCTGAACAGGCAGTGCGCATTGCTGGAAGATGCACGGTTTTTGCTGAATCAGATATGATTCATAAACAACAATTAGGTTTTGGCAAGCCAGAAATCGTCAAAGGACTTTGTGAAGCCTTAGTGCGGAACTTCATCAATAATTTAGCTACGGGGAAAACCATAGAAGACCCCATCGTTTTCCAGGGAGGAGTAGCTGCCAACGAGGGGATTGTTCAGGCATTCCGAGATTTCTTCCAGGGTAAAAAGAAGATTGTCGTTCCTCCTGAGCATGGAGTCATGGGAGCCTGGGGAGCAGCTATTTTAGCCCTGGAGTATGCTCCAGAAAAAAGTACTTTTTCTGGATTTGAAGTGATTGGTCGTCAGTTTGAAAGCCGGAGCTTTACCTGTGAAGATTGTCCCAATGCCTGCGAAATAGTAATACTAAAGGAAGAAAATGATATTAAGGCTTTATGGGGTAGTCGCTGCGGCAAGTGGACTCCTGTTACGGTCAGACAGAGATGGGAAGAACAAGAAGATAAATCCGAGGAGCCTCTCCAGATAGAAGAGGAAGAGTCTTTGGTAAAAGGTTAATCATGGTTCTGAAGGGCTTTCTTTTTCTCTAACCGATTGGAGAGCTTCCTGTAAAATCTGGTTTAATTTTTGAGTTTTTTCTTCAACTTCCTGAACAAGTATAGCTATATCAGACCAGGTGCGGGGAGGGGAAAACCATTCCCACCTTTTACTGCCTCCCAAAATGAGGAAAAAAACTATTACCATTACCAGAAGAATTATCCACCATCCTATTTTCCTGAACCCTCTTCTTGTTTCTCCTTTCTCCATAGCGTAATACCGAAACTCATTATTCCCGGAAAGCAGGAAGCTTATTAACTTCCTGAGTTAGAAGCTCAATAAGATACTGAAGGTCTTGCCAGGTAGAAATTAGCTCATCAGAGAATTGTTGCAAGCTCATGAAATTAACCAAACTTTTGATATCCCTCTGGAGCCTAACCACTTCTAAAGCTCCTCGATAGACTTTGGCGTTCTCAGAAAGAACCAGAAGAAACTTTTTGATAGTCCGGTCAGCATTCTTAATTGTCTCATAAATCTTATCTTCCAGAGAAATAAATTCCTTCCAGATTTGGATTTCTTTGGCTTTAAATTCTACTTGCATTTCTAAACTTCTTCTCCTGATGTTTCTTATCTCCTCGTCCTGCTCCAGAGATAGTTCTTTTAACTCTTCTTCCAGTTCTAATTTTTCATCTTCCAGAATTCTGATCTGGTCTTTAGATTTTTTAAGCAACTCCTGGAGTTCCTCTATCTTTCCTCTCAATTCTTCTTCTATCTGGGGTCTAAGATCAGAGATGTGTTCATAAGAGACGGTAATCTCTTCTAATTTGTCTACCATAGGGTCTATAATCGCATCAAGATTCTCTGCTTTTTCTATCATATTTATTATTTCATCCAGAGCCTTCAGGTTTCTTTCAATCTGGTAGTAAACCTGATTGCTTCCTGCAGTATAAAAAGATTGAGCAGTGAAGCCTACCCTCTCGGCCACAAACTTCATATCTTCTTTAGAATGAGAAATAGGAATATCTCCGGCTAAGGTTCCCAGAAAGAAGGCCACAAAAATCACTAAACCCACGACTACATATCGCCTCAAGGCTCGCACTTTTTTAACACCTCCTTTCTTCTATAGCGGCTTTGGCTCACCCAGGCAACATAGAGTAATAAGAGGAAAATTGCAGAAAAAACGTAAAACTTAAGTTAGAATAGTATAATGTCACAGCTTTAAACGAAACATATCCCTTTTTATTCCCCCTGTTTTTCTCTCAACGAAGAAAAAATACAGAAGAAAAAGAGCTGTAATAGATAGATAGCTTCCAAAAAATATTAAAAGTTGTATAATGTATAATAGCCGGGTAAAAGGAAATTGGTCGTGAAGACCAGAGGAGTGGGAAGCTTTTAGTCCTCTTTGCCCGGCCGTTTTTAAAACATCCTCCTGTGGAATAAAATATTATCAATTTAGTTTACTTTTAAAAATCCCAAACTGAAGGGAGGCCTGAACATATATGCCTATCAAACGCAAAATGACTCGAGAGAATCTGGAAAATGCTTATGCTGGCGAATCACAAGCTTACATGAGATATCTAATTTTTTCTCAGGTAGCAGAACAAGAGGGAAAGCCTAATATTGCTCGCCTTTTTAAGGCCATCGCTTATGCTGAGGAAGTCCACGCTACCAATCATTACCGAGCTTTAGGGTATATCAACAATACACTTAAAAATCTGGATATGGCCATTGCCGGAGAAATATATGAAGTGGAGGAAATGTATCCCGCTTACAATGCTGTAGCTAAACTTCAGGGAGAAAAAGAAGCAGAAATAACCACCCACGGAGCATTAGAAGCAGAAAAAATTCATGTCCAGATGTACAAAAAAGCTAAAGAAGCTGCCGAAGACGGTAAAGATGTAGCTTTAGGAACCATTCAGATATGTTCAGTGTGTGGTTACACCGCAGAAGGAGAGGCTCCGGAAAAATGTCCCATCTGTGGAGCTTCTCGAGAAAAATTCAAAGCTTTCTAAGGAGGTAAGAAGATGACTAATTTTAGCGACCTTTTTCAATCGGCCGACTGGAAAGAGGAAAAGCATGTTCCGGTAATTGAAGGACCTGATACAGTTAAAAAAGGAGAGCTTACTAATTTTACCGTAACTGTAGGAAAAGAGATTCCTCATCCCAATACCACCGAACATCACATCCGGTGGATAGCGGTCTATTTCCTGCCTACAGGAGGGAAGTTTCCTTTTCAGTTAGGACATTTTGAATTCACTGCTCATGGAGAAAGTACTGAAGGTCCTAATCAAGGGCCGGTATATACCGAACCACGAGTGAGCTTTTCCTTTAAAACCAATCAACCAGGAACTATTTTTGTCACTTCCTACTGCAATATCCATGGACTGTGGAAAGGAGAAAAGGAAATCAAAGTAGAATAGTAAAAAGGGGGTAACACCCCCTTTTTACTATGTTGTTATTTACATTTTCTTATGGAAGAAAATCATAAATTTTCTCATCCTCATAACAATGAAAAAGCTCTTTCAGTTGCCATAATCCTGAATTTTATCGTTTCCCTGATCGAAATCATAGGAGGAATATGGTCGGGAAGCTTAGCCCTACTTTCCGACGCTCTACACAATTTAGGAGACACCACCTCTCTTTTTATAAGTCTTTTCTCTCTCCGCCTTTCTTTGAAAGAAGAAACTCCTCAAAGAACCTATGGCTATCGGAGAGCAGAAGTTCTGGGTGCTTTTGTTAATTCTCTGTTAATATTTGCCACCCTTGGCTACATTTTTATAGAAGCTATTCAGAGACTTTTCTCTCCCCGGGTAATAGAAACCCATATCCTTTTAGAAATAGCAATAATAGGTCTTTTGGGAAATTTGTTTTCCGTTTTCTTACTCTTTCCTGGTTCACGAGAAAGTCTTAACCTCCGAAGTTCTTTCTGGCACCTTCTTGTAGACACCTTTTCTTCTTTAGCAGTAATAATTGGAGCTCTATTAATTAAGCATTGGGGATGGTTTTTTATTGATCCTCTCCTCAGCATAGGACTATCGATTCTCCTTTTACGAGGAAGCTGGAAAATGTTCAAAGAGGTGGTTAATATCCTTATGCAAGGAGCACCTCCTCACTTAAACCTGGAAAAATTGAAAAAAGCCTTAGAAACTCTGCCCGGGGTGAAAAATATTCACCATCTTCATGTATGGTCTTTAAATGAAAAAGAACATTTTGCTGAATTTCACGTAACTACTACCTGTTCCAGCTGGGAAGAAATTGACCAGCTCCGCGAAGAAATACAAAAAATTCTTTTCGAGGATTTTCGAATCGAACATTCCACCATTCAATTCGAAAATAAAGGTTGTAAAAACCATGATTTTATTGTGAAAGAAAAATAAGCTTGTGTTTTCTTAAAAAGGTTCTTCCTCTTCCAAGACTTTCCTTATCTCTTCTTCTGTGGCTCGAAGACGATCCCTCAAAAAGCGGTACAAGAAAGAGGCTCTTTTAACTTTTTCCGTCAAATTGTCTATTTCTATTTCCTCATTCTCCAGTTCATCTACAATGGATTTCAGTTCCTGAAAAGCCTCACTATAGCTCAGATTGTTCTCTTCCATAAGTCTCCTCCACTTTACTTTTTATCCAGCCATCCATCAGGCGGGTAGAAATATTTTCTCCTTCTTGTAAATCTCTAAAGCTTTTCACCACTTTACCTTCTCGATAAGTCACACTGTAACCCCGGCGGAGAACATTCTCGGGATTCAACAAACGTATTGCCTGTTCAGCTCTTTTTAACGCTTCCCACTCCTTGGAAACTCTCTCCTCCACTAAATTTTTTAATTGTCTTTCATAGGCTCTCTGGTTTTCTCCTATTTCTCCCAGAATCCTTTGAGAATGTACCAATAATCTCTCCCGACAAAAAGAAAGTTCTTTCCCCGATGAAAGAAGTAAATCCCCTACTCTTCTAGTCCATTGATCGACCAGAACAGTTAGAACACGTCTTTCTTTCTCTATAAAGTTTTCTATTATCTCTTTTAACTCCGCCATTTCCTCTTCTATCTCTTCCTCTACCATTTTCATTTGATTAATAAGAAATTCAGCTACTGCAGTGGGAGTCTTCAGGCTGGTATGAGCCACATAATCTAAAACTGTATCATCCCGCTCATGGCCAATACCCACCACAACCGGAAGAGGGAAGGTGGCTACTGCCTTTCCTAAAAGGTAGCTATCAAAACAGCTCAAATCGACACTGGAGCCCCCTCCTCTAATTATTACCACTATATCAAAATAATTTTGTTCTCTCTTTATCTCTTCCAAAGAAGAAAAAAGGGAGTTTTCAGCCTCTTCTCCTTGCATCAAAGTGGGGAATAACTGACAGGAAAAAGTAAAACCATAAACATTGTTCTGAAGATGACTTATAAAGTCCTCCCATCCCGCTGCTGTAGGAGAAGAAATTATTGCAATCCGCTGAGGAAAAAGGGGAAAAGGAAGGGAGCGATTAAGAGTCAAAAACCCTTCTTTCTCCAGGCATTCTAATATTTCTCTTCTTTTACGCATCATCTCTCCCAGGGAATAAGAAGGGTCGACTTCTTTAATATCCAAACTCAGACCATGAACAGGATGAAATCGCAATCGAGTTAAAAAGAGAACTTTCATTCCCCGTTCCAGGTTTTTACCAGTTGCTTCCAGAAAAGAGGAAACCACCAGAGGATAATTAGAAGACCAGATAATCCCCTTCATCCGGGCTACCACGCGGTCATCTTCTTTTTCTACCAACTCCAAGTAACAGTGTCCAGTAGTAGAATTTAATCTTATCTCAGCAATTTCCGCTACTACCCAAAGAGGGGCAGAAAAGTAACAATTTTCTACTACATCTTTCAATATCTGATTCAACTCTTTTAGAGTAAGATAAGATGGTTGGGAAATATTTTCCACAGTTTCCTCCTTTACTGTTCAATTTTACCAGAAGAAAGCTTTTATACAATCATTCGCCCAGTTGTAACTATAACCAGACTATAAATAATTTAAATAAACTTTTATCCGATATGCTGGATTAAGAAAAATGGCTCATCCTCTCACCAGCTCCTGCAACTTCTTTTCTCTATCCCACCAACAAAAAAAGCAGGAGATAAACTCCTGCTTTTTCTCCCGGCAGCTTCCTACTTTCCCACCCAGTTGCCCAGGCAGTATCATCGGCGTTAGAGGGCTTAGCTTTCGTGTTCGGAATGGGAACGAGCGTTT
>NZ_JAAYFP010000199.1:0-8275 GCF_012728195.1 Candidatus Sordicultor fermentans | reverse complement strand
GGCATTAAAGCGACGAAGGACAGCCTTAATCCTCGCTACCAACTCCCGAGGGCTGAAAGGTTTAGCCACGTAGTCATCAGCTCCCAGTTCCAACCCCAGCACCTTATCAAATTCTTCCCCTCGGGCGGTGAGCATAATTATAGGAACATAAGAAGTTTTCCTTATTTCCCGGCACACTTCCCATCCATCTTTTTTGGGAAGCATGAGGTCTAAAAGAACGAGATCAGGGGAAATCCTGGACATCTTTTTCAGTGCTTCCTCTCCATCGGAAGCCAATTCTACCTGAAATCCCTCCTTCTCAAGATACAAGCGGAGGAGCTCTCTCACACTTTCTTCATCTTCCACTACTAGGATAATAGCCATACTCTATCCACCTTTAAATATAAGAAATTTAATAATGCTCGCCGACTATTTTCTCTCAAAACTCCTTTAACTGATTTTCCCAGGTTCTCTCCTCCTGGTATTCTTATGGCCAGGAACCGTGTTGTGCGTTATAGTAGCCCCGAAGTTACTTCGGGGCTACTATAATTATCCTACCTGATGTTTGCCGGAAAGCCCATACCTGGAAAGCCCGTGTCTCTCTGAAAGGTAAAGCCTTTTCCTCTTCTTTGGGGATATTGCTTAGCCAATTGAGAAGTCTGTTCGGGAGTCAGAATAGAAAGCACTTCCTGAAACATAGCATTTCTGCTTTCCTGTATCTTTTGTTCCAAGGAGTTAATTTCTTCTATCTTAGTCCGTATCTCACTGGCTACTTCTTCAGAAGGAGTTTCAAAACTCAATTTCCAGAGACTAATTCGCGCTTCCTCCATCTGGTCTTGCAAATCCCGGATGTTCGGACGATATTTTTCCCAGACCTCCAGGATTTTGATTTTCTGTTCCTGACTCAGGTTAAGAGAATAGTTAATATTCTGGTGCAGCCTATCCTGTCTCATTTCCCTATCTCTTTCCTCACGGGGAGGGGAGCTTCTTTCCTGAGCAAAAATGGGGAAAGCTATACTTAAAACAAGCACGCTCACCAAAGCTACAAATAACCAGGTTTTTCTCATGTGTTTAACCTCCTTTTTAGCTTTTGAGAACATTTTAAGGGGTCTTTTTGGCTTTTTAGTGAGCGATTTGTTACCAATTTATGAAAGTTTGTAACGACTTCTCTTTTTCACTTCTTTCTAACGCTAATTGAATTAGCTCATCTATGAGCTGAGGGTAAGGGATGCCACTTGCTTCCCATAGCTTGGAATACATACTGATGGAAGTAAACCCGGGAATGGTGTTGAGTTCGTTTACAATAATTTCTTCTCCCCGGAGGAAAAAGTCCACTCTGGCCATTCCCTCACAAGAGAGAGCCTGAAAAGCCTGAATGGCCAGGCATTGTATTTTCTCTGCTATATTTTCTGGAAGAGGAGCAGGAATCTGAAGAAGAGCTCCTTCCGGGTCAATGTATTTTGCCTCGTAGGAGTAAAATTCATGGCGAGGAATGATTTCTCCAGGGTAAGAAGCACGAGGTTTTTCGTTTCCCAGAACGGCACATTCAATTTCTCGCCCCTCGACATATTCCTCAATTAAGATTTTACCATCGTAGCGAAAAGCTTCCTCTAAAACAGAGAAAAACTCCTCCTCTTTTTTAACTTTGCTTATACCCACAGATGAGCCAAGAGTGGCCGGTTTTACAAAAAAAGGCAATCCTAATTGGCTAACCATTTCGGGGAATTTGATTTCCTCTTTTTCCTCACGAGCAAAAGATAAAAATTTAGCGGCAGGAATTCCGGCTTCTTTCAGCAATCTTTTACTTACCTCTTTATCCATAGCAATAGCTGAACCCAGCACTCCCGCCCCCACGAAAGGAACTTCTGCTATTTTCAGCAATCCCTGGATGGCACCATCTTCACCAAACGGTCCATGAAGAACAGGGAAAACAACATCTACCGGCTGCAACCTTTCTCCAGTAGAGAGATTAACCAGTTGTCCTGCGCCTCCGGGAATAAAAATCACCTCATCCCCTCGAGAGGTAAGATGAGGCAGAAGAGAGCCTTCCATTTCTTCTTCAAAATCAGCTAAAGCTTTAAGGTGCCAGCGACCGTCTTTATCAATACCTATAAGGACAATATCATATTTCTCTCTATCCATAGCTTCTATAACGTTTTTTGCTGATTGGAGAGAAATCTCGTGCTCTACCGATTTTCCACCACAGATGACAGCCACTCTTAATTTTCTTTTCATAGCACCAACCCCGATAAATTATTTCTGGAAGGAATTTAGCACAAAATCCATCCTTCTACAAGAGAGATTCAAAAAGCACAACTACAAATAAGTGGGATACTCTGTCATCCCGATATTACCACACAATTGATGTTATGAGCTTGCTTTGCCTCTGAGAGATTGCCCAGATAGCTTGTGGTATAAGACTAAGAGAGCACAAAAGATGAAAAAATTTGGAATAACAACGCTGAAGTAATAACATTCCAGCACTTAGAGAGAAGAAACATCTCTCGAACTATAGGACACAAATCCTCCTATGACTTCCGGGAGAGAAAAATCTGAAAACATAGAAAAACAAAACTGCTGAAGGAGTAAAAGCATCTCCCTCAGCGTGCGATTAATACCCCAAGAACACAGTGAAGAGGTGGAGTATTAAAAAGAAGAACATGCCAGGAATTTCACGAGATACTATAAAATTAGGAAAAAGATGAAATCTTTTCTTACCTGAAGAAAATTGACGAGACTATACCTGTTTTTGAGCCTCCTCAATAAAAGCCAGCATGTTGGGAAGAGGAACATCCCCTTCCACATCGTGAGCGGGGCCAAAGATATATCCTCCTGGACGTCCCATATCTATAAGGCGCCTTGTTTCCCGCACTACATCTTGAGGGGTGCCGTAGGGAAGAGTTCGCTGAGTGGAAAGCCCACCATGAAAACTCAAGCGATCCCGGTATTGTTCTATCAATTGAAAAATATCCATAACTTCCGGTTGAAAAGGATTGAAGCAGTCCACCCCTATTTCTATCAAATCATCGAACAGTTCATCTACATCTCCGCAAGAATGAATAAATACATATTTCCCCTCCTGTTTCGCACTTCCATACATTCGGCGTAACTCCGGATAGATAAACTCCTTCCATATTTTCGGCCCCATCTGCAAACCTCGCTGCTGTCCCCAATCATCGCCAAAATATACGGCATCTATATCGTACTTCATAGCCTCTTTTACTTGAGCAATATTATAGTCGGCTATAGTGTGTAACAGCTCGTGCACAAAATCAGGGTGGTCATAGAAATCCATCATAAGTTGCTCCATACCTCTTAAGGTCCAAGCTCTCTCATATAGCGAAAAACCGATCTGGAATACCCGAAACCTATCGGGATAGCGCTGAATTTTCTCGGGGATATCCTGAAAAAAACGGTGGTCTAAAGGGTTGGGAAACCGATATCCCTGTAGGCTGGGTTTAGATAACACTGGTTTCTGGACATTGCCGATATCCTTATCTATGCTCCGGTCCCAGACTACTCCAAAAACATCTTGCACTAAGTTTGGCCCCACCTCTTCGAAAAAACCGATATCGCTTCCCAACTTCAAAAGATGATTGCCAACAAAATCTTCCAGTTCCTCCCTGGAATTGATTTGGTGACCGGAATTATTATAATGAGCAATAAGTTTGTCCGCCGCTTCTTTGGTAAAACCAAAAGACCAGGGAACATAAGGCGGTTGTTTGTGGTCAAGTACAATTTTTATTACCTGGCGCTTGGTCATAACGCACTCCCCCTTCCAATACCGGACTCCTCACCTCTATTAAACTCGAACCTGATATATAATAACCTCTGACGTTCGATTATTCAAACCTCTTCTAAAGTTAGGAACCCACCAATAGCATTACCCTCCCACTCAACTGGTTATTAATTTCAGTATCCTCCAAAACCTCTTAAACCACTCAAACTTTAAAAGCAAGTTATATTTTGCTAAAAAAATCGGGATCAAATGATAATAAGTATTCTAAAATATTCTAATTCTTCTCGACGAAGGCTAAAAGTAGTGGGCTTAATATCATCGGAGAAATACTCAAGGACGGAAGCTCTTAAATCTTTTTCTGAACGTAAAGTACGAGGAAAGCGCTTAAAGAACATTGAAACGTGGAGCTTATAATCGTGGATGTTGCGGGGAGCTCTTCTTGCAGCCTTCTTTTCAAACAGAAATAGCTCCAAAAAATTATTATAATCTTCTCGAGGAAATTTTACTGTTTCTCCCATGAGAAATGAGGTAGTCCATCGACTATAAAAGAGCTTTTTAGAAAGAGAAACAGAAGAGACGCGCTTCTGGTGCGAGAGGCGGGAGTTGAACCCGCACGGGGTTTCACCCACTGGATCCTAAGTCCAGCGCGTCTTCCATTCCGCCACTCTCGCAACACTGAAATTTTAAGACAATTTATATTTTCTGACAACCCCTGGTAACTTGGCTCTATAGAGAGCAAAACTTTAAGAAATTTCTTGAGCTAAAAGTTCAGCAATTTGCACCGCGTTTAGCGCTGCTCCCTTTCTCAGTTGATCTCCCACCACCCAGAGACTTAAACCCGAAGGAGAGGAAATATCTTCCCTTATTCTTCCCACTAAACATTCATCTTTTCCTACCGCCATTAAAGGAGTAGGATAAAGAAGGTGTTCTGGATCATCTACTACCTTCACTCCCGGAAAAGAAGATAAAAGCTCTATAGCTTTGCCTCTGGTTATTTTTCTTTCCGTTTCTATATTAATAGCCACCGAATGGGCACGAAATACTGGAACCCGAACACAAGTAGCGCTGATTAAGAGGTTTTCCTCCTCCAGTATTTTTTGGCTCTCCCAGACCATTTTCATTTCTTCTTTAGTGTAGTAATTGTCCAGAAAGGTATCGATATGGGGTATCACATTAAAAGCAATTTGCTGGGGGAAAACACGAGGCACTATTTCTTCCTGATTCACATAAGCTCTGACTTGCTCTTCTAACTCCGCCATGGCTTCCGCTCCTGCGCCTGAGGTAGCCTGGTAACTGGCAGCTATTATCCTTTTGATTTTCCCATAGTCGTGCAAAGGCTTCAAGGGCATAAGAGAAATGGTAGTGGTACAGTTGGGGTTGGCAATGATATTTCTTCGGCTGTAATCTTTAATCCGATGAGGATTAATCTCCGGAATGATTAAGGGAATATCGGGGTCTTGCCGGAAAGCTGAGGAATTATCTATCACCACACAACCACTCTGTGCCGCCAGAGGGGCAAATTCTCGGCTTACGGAAGCACCGGCGCTAAAAAGAGCGATATCTACTCCCTGAAAGCTATTTTCACTTAAGGCTTCCACTGTCCACTCCTTACCCCGGAAAAGCACTTTCTTCCCTTGAGAGCGGGAAGAAGCCAGAGGCCGGAGCTCTGAAACTGGAAAGTTTCTCTCCTCTAAAACTTTGAGCATCTCCTGCCCCACTGCCCCAGTCACTCCTGCTACCGCCACCTTAAACTTCTTCATTGAGCCTCACCTCCTGCATAATGAACTCTTCATGCAAAACTTTTACTGCTTCTTCCATCAAATCCCGGGGGATGAGACAAGAAATCCGAGAATTAGAAGTACTGATCATATCTATATTTATCCCTGCCCGAGCCAAAGCGTTAAACATCCGATAAGCAATATTAGGGCTGCTGGCTATCCCTGCTCCTACTAAAGATACCCGGCTCATTGTTTCATCAAACTTCATTCCCTGAAAAGACAATTCTTTCTCCAGGCAAGCGATGGCCTTTCTCACTTTTTCTTCATCTTCCCGAGAAGCTACAAAAGCCAAGTCTTTGTAGTCTTCCCTTCCTTCACTCTGAATAATCATATCAATGAAAACTGAAAAATCGGACAAAGCTTTAAAAATCTGTGCTGCTACTCCCGGTTGATTAGGTACTCCTAATAACACTATTTTTAACATATCCCCGCTGTGAGTAATTGCCTTTACTCTCACTTCTTCCATACTATTTATTTCTTCCACCCAGGTTCCCTCCCTTTCTGAAAAAGTAGAACGAACGTGCACCCTCACTCCATAGGCTTGAGAAAAGTCCACCGCTCGGGGTTGCAAAACTTTAGCCCCCAAAGTAGCCATCTCTGACATTTCTTCATAAGAGAGGCGGGCAATTTTTTTAGCCTGAGGAACAAGATGAGGATCAGCAGTAAACACCCCTTGGACGTCAGTATAAATCTCACAGAAATCAGCGCTCAGTGCTGCAGCAAGAGCGCAGGCAGTAACATCGCTCCCTCCTCTTCCCAGGGTAGTGATATCTCCTTGAGGGGTTCTACCCTGAAAACCAGCTACTATCACCACCTGGTGTTTGAGAAGCAAATCTTTTATCCTCCGGGTATCTATATGGAAAATTTTAGCTTTGGTATAGGTATCAGTGGTAATGATTCCTGCTTGCCCTCCGGTCAAAGAAACAGAGCTCACCCCTAAAGAAGAAAGAGCAATGGATAAAAGAGATATGGAAACTTGCTCTCCGGTAGAAAGTAACATATCCAGCTCTCTTTCCGGGGGAAAAGGGTTTAAGCTTTTAGCCAGGGAAATAAGCTGATCAGTGGTTTTTCCCATAGCAGAAACCACTACTACCAATTCATGCCCTTCATCCCTGCACTTTTTTACCCGGGAAGCTACCAGCCTGATTTTATCCAGATCGGCTAAAGAAGAGCCCCCGTATTTTTGCACTATGAGGCTCATAGCTTTCTCACCCTTGCTCCATCTTCTACCGCTTCTACTTTTTTTATTTCTACGCTTACTCCCCGGGATTGAAAAATTTTTCCCAGATCCTCTTCTTCTTCCTCTCTCAAAGGTCGAGATAAAAAAAGAATTAAAGCAGGTCCTGAGCCACTAATAGCCACATTCCCCAGATTTCTTTTCTGGATATATTCTTTAACCTCGCTAAACCCTTTAATTTTAGCCCCCCGATAGGGCTGATGAATCTCATCTTCTAAAGATAAAAAGAACCCTTCTTTATCTCCGGTAAAAATACTTCCTAAAAGATAAGCAAGAGATGATAGAGTAAAAACTACTTTGTCCCGGGGATAAGAAGAAGGAAGAACTTTTCTCATTTCCTCGGTAGATAGAGTATAATCAGGGATGCAAACTACCATCTCCACTTCTCGTAAAAAGGGAAGTTGATGATAAAAAATTCTTCCTTCTCGGAGAAGAGCTATGGTGAACCCTCCCAAAAAAGCAGGTAAAACATTGTCAGAGTGTCCTTCTATTTGCGAAGCTACTTCTATCATCTGGGATAAATTCAACACCCTCCCCATTACCTCATTGGCAGATATCACTCCCGCTACAATACAGGCGGCACTGCTTCCCAGACCCCGGGAAATGGGTATCTCATTAAAAGCCTTTACTCTCATCCCCTGTCCGGGAAAACTCGCCTTCTCCCAGGTTTTTCTGACTGCATGAAAGAAAAGGTTATCTTCTTCCTTTATTTTTCCCTCTCCCTCTCCCTGATGGTACAAATGGAACCCTTCTCCCCCGCTACTTACCTCTACCCGATAAAAAAGGTTAAGAGCCAGACCTAAAACGTCAAACCCACAAGCCAAATTGGCTGAGGTAGCTGGAACACACACTTCAAACATGTTCTCTCTCCAATCCCAAAATTTCTACCACTTCTTCTGCGGATGCTCCTACTTCTTCAATTCTTCCCTCACCTTGTTTTATGGCAATGTCGGGGTCTTTGAGCCCGTGTCCGGTTAAAACGCAAACTATGGTTTCCCTGCCGGTAAAAAAACCCTCTTCAGATTTTTTCAACACTCCGGCAAAAGAAGCTGCAGAAGCTGGCTCTACAAATATCCCCTCTTCTTCAGCCAGCATCCTTTGCGCCTGTAAAATTTCTTCATCACTCACTGCTTCAATCAAGCCCCCCGACTCATCCCGAGCAGCGATAGCTCCCTTCCAGCTGGCAGGGTTTCCAATCCGGATAGCAGTAGCCACCGTTTGAGGATTAGAAACAGGCTTTCCGGAAACTAAAGGAGCCGCTCCTTCGGCTTGAAAGCCTAACATTCGGGGAAGAGAGGTAATTTTCCCCTTCTCTTTTAGCTCTTTAAACCCTTTCCAGTAAGCAGTGATGTTTCCCGCGTTACCCACGGGTAGCGCAAGATAGTCAGGACTTTCCCCCAGCCACTCTACCACTTCAAACGCCGCAGTTTTTTGCCCCTCAATACGATAAGGATTAAGGGAGTTAACCAGAGCCACCGGATAGTGAGAAGTTATATATCTCACTATAGAAAGAGCATCGTCAAAGTTTCCTTGCACTGCCAG
>NZ_JAAYFP010000198.1:0-22008 GCF_012728195.1 Candidatus Sordicultor fermentans | reverse complement strand
CTTTCTCCTGCTACTTTAATACTTTCAGGTTTTATTCTTATCATTTTGAGTGGAACATTTGTTCTGCTTTTGCCGTTTATGGTGAACCCGGGAAATAAATTGCGTTTCATAGATGCTTTATTTACTGCTACTTCTGCTACTTGTGTTACTGGTTTAATAGTGGTAGATACGGCTACCTTTTTTTCCTTCTGGGGACAACTGGTGATTCTCGTGCTCATTCAGATTGGAGGGCTGGGGTATATGACCTTAAATACTATTTTAGCCTTAGCTCTCCGGCGGAGGATTGAATATCGAACTCGATTAGCTATTCGTGACTCTTTTAGCCTGGATTTTCCAGGAGGAGTGGTACGTTTTGTTCTTTCCGTTTTGAAATATACTTTTTTAATCGAAGGAATAGGTTTTATGATTCTCTTTCTTAACTTTTTGCGTTACTTTACACCAGGGGAAGCTATTTTTCCTGCTCTTTTTCACTCTATATCTGCTTTTTGTAATGCTGGTTTTTCAATATTCAGTAGCAATCTGGAGGGTTTTGTTCTGGATCCAGTAGTTAATTTTACAATTATGGGACTCATAATACTGGGAGGCCTTGGTTTTGTGGTACTTCGAGAAATAGTGGAAAAGCGTGGTTTGTCGAGTTTTCATTCTAAGGTGGTAGTGAGGACTACTTTATTTTTAATTTCTCTAGGGACCATTTTAATTTTACTTTTAGAATGGGGTAATCCTTCCACTCTGGCTGAACTTCCCCCGGGGGGGAAAATAATGGCCGGTCTTTTTCAAGCTGTGACTCCCCGCACTGCTGGTTTTAATACTGTTCCTACTGCTGGTTTGCGAGAAGCTTCTGCTTTTCTTATAATGTTACTTATGTTTATTGGTGCTTCTCCGGGAGGAACAGGGGGAGGGGTGAAAACTACCACTTTTGCCTTGCTTTTGGGGGTAGTAATGAATATAGTAAGAGGGGGAGATAAAGTGGAATTTTTCCATCGCCGAGTAGCCCCTGCAACGGTATTCCGGGCTATAAGCGTGGTGGTTTTAGCCTTCTTCCTGGTTTTTGGAGTGATTATGGTTCTATTGGTTATTCAACCCGCTCCTTTTCTGGACATTTGTTTTGAGGTATTTTCTGCCTTCGGAACAGTGGGTCTTTCTCGAGGAATAACAGCCGGTCTTTTAGATCTCAGTAAATTTTTGCTTATCATCACTATGTATGTGGGAAGAGTGGGGATTATGACTCTCGTAATGTTGCGGCCCTCCCGGGAAAAAGATTTAATCACTTATCCGGAAGATAGGATTCTTATTTAGGAGGTTAAAACTTTGTTCGGAAAAATATTGATAGCCAATCGAGGAGAAATTGCTCTCCGGGTAGTGCGAGCCTGCAGAGAGCTGGGAATCAAAACAGTGGGGGTATTTTCTGACCCGGATTATAATCTTCTACATTTAAAGTTTGTAGACCAGAAAGTAGCTTTAGGAGGAAGTTTACCTCAAGACACCTATTTGAACGAAGAGAAAATTATTCGTGCTTGTGAGTTAACTGAGGTTGATGCTATCCATCCTGGTTACGGTTTTCTATCTGAAAACGGTGCATTTGCTAGAAAATTAGAAGAAAAAGGTATTACTTTTATTGGGCCGGACGCGGATTTGCTGGAACGGATAAAAGATAAATTACAGGCTAAAAGAATTCTAGAAGAAGCTGGAATACCGGTGGTTCCTGGCTCTAGGGAGCCCTTAAAAGATGAGAAGGAGGCAAGGAAAATAGCAGAAGAAATAGGTTATCCTCTTTTTCTCAAGGCTTCTCGAGGAGGGGGAGGGAGAGGAATCAGGGTGGTAAGAGAGCCTGGTCAACTGGCAGGGGCTTTAGAAAGTGCGAAAAGGGAGGGAAAATTAGCTTTTGGCAGCGAAGAAGTGTATATGGAAAAGCTCTTGACTAAGGCGAGGCATGTGGAAGTGCAAATTGTAAGAGATAAGGAAGGAAGAGTGGCTCATCTGGGAGAAAGAGAATGTTCTCTACAAAGGAGGCAACAGAAAATTTTAGAAGAAGCTCCTGCCCCCTTCTTGACTGAGGAGACGAGAGAGAAATTGCGGGAGGCAGCAATAAAAGTAGCTGAAGTGCTGAACTACACCACTTGCGGAACAGTAGAGTTTCTGGTAACTGAAGACGGTTCTTTTTATTTCATGGAATTAAACGCTCGTATTCAAGTAGAACATCCGATTACAGAAATGGTTTCAGGGATAGATTTAGTAAGGGAGCAGATTTGCCTTGCAGCAGGGGAGAAGCTGTCTTTTTCCCCGGAAGAAGTTTCTTTACGAGGACATGCTCTGGAGATGAGAATAAATGCAGAAGATGTGGCCCATAACTTTTCTCCTTCTCCCGGCAAAATTTCTCGATTTGATGTTCCTCGAGGGCCAGGAATCAGGGTAGATTCTCACTGCTACTCCGGTTACGAAGTTCCTCCTTATTATGATTCTCTTTTAGCTAAATTGATAGTATGGGATTGTGATCGGGATTTTGCCATCCGCAGGGCTCGAGAAGCTTTGCATTCTTTTGCGGTAGAAGGTGTTTCCACTACTATTCCCTTCCATATGAAAATTTTGCAAAACCGAGACTTTATGACCGGTAATTTACATACCAAATTAATAGAGGAAAATCTGGAGGAATATTAAAATATTAAAGGAGGAGTAAATTTATGAGGCTTAATACTTTCCCTGGGGGGATCCACTCCCCCACTTTTAAAGAATTTACTGCAACAAAACCTATTAAAGAATTTCCTTTTCCTTCGCGGGTGGTTTTACCCCTTCTTCAGCACACTGGTGCTCCCCTATCACCTTTAGTAAAAAAAGGTGATAGGGTAAAAAGAGGACAGAAAATTGCTGATGTAGAAGCTTTTATTTCTGCCCCTCTGCATTCTCCCTTGGCTGGTAAAGTAGCCGGGATAGAAGATTATTTCCATCCTCTACTGGGGAGGTTTCCTGCCCTAACCATAGAAAATGATGGTTCAGGGGAAGAAGAAAGGAAGGATCCTCTCTGTGATATTGAGAATAAAGACCCCGCTTTTCTCCGGGAGTGGATTAGAGAGGGAGGGATGGTGGGTTTGGGGGGGGCAGCTTTCCCCACCCATGTGAAGGTTTCTCCTCCTCCAGGTAAAAAAATTGACACTTTTATTTTAAACGGGGCAGAATGTGAACCTTATCTAACCTGCGATTACCGGGTGATGATAGAGAGATCATCTGCTATTTTGACCGGCTTGCGAGTTCTGGTGAGAGCTTGTGGGGCAGAAAGAGTTTTTATAGGAATCGAAGAAAATAAAATTGAGGCTATAGAAAAATTTGATAAATTAGTAAAGGACCTTCCTTTCCCCGCTCGAGTAGTTCCTCTTCTTACTAAATATCCTCAGGGTTCAGAAAAACAGTTGATTGTTGCTATTCTGGGAAGAGAAGTTCCTCCTGGAGGATTACCCCTCGATGTGGGAGTGGTGGTAAACAATGTGCAAACTGCCTGGGCAGTGGGAAGGATGGCTGAAGAAGGTCTTCCCCTTATAGAGCGGGTTATAACTTTAAGCGGAGAGTGTCTTAAAAGTCCAGAAAACCTTCAAGTACCTCTGGGAACTGTTTTATCGGACCTCGTGGATTTTTGTGGAGGATGGGTGGAAACTCCTAAAAAAGTGATTATGGGAGGACCGATGATGGGGGTAGCACAAACCTCTCTGCAAGTTCCAGTGGTGAAAGGAACTTCTGGGTTTGTCTTTTTGAGCAATCTCTATGAAAAAAAAGAATATCCTTGTATTCGTTGCCGGAGATGCATAGATGCCTGTCCTATGCGCCTTTTTCCCACAATGCTGGGCAAATTTTCTGAGTATCAGGCTTTTGATGAGGCCAGAGACCAGCGGGTGCTGGATTGTATGGAATGTGGAGCCTGTTCTTACGTTTGTCCCTCCAACATTTCTCTTACTCATCTTATCAGGTTAGCTAAAGCAGAAGTTATGCGTCGTTCCAGAAAGGGGGGAAATCAATGAATGAAGAATTAAAATTGGTTATCACTTCTTCGCCTCATCTCCGAGACGAGACCACTGTTCCCTGGATAATGAGGCAAGTAGTATTGGCGCTTCTACCTGCTACTATCTGGGGAATCTATTTTTTTGGAGTTTCCTCTACTTTGTTAACTATTCTTTTATCTGTGGGGAGCACGATAGGATTTGAAGCTCTTAATTGTAAGATTTTTAAGAAACCTCTCTCTATTACTGATGGAAGTGCTGTGATTACCGGTTTGCTTCTGGGCTTATCTCTTCCTCCTTCCGCGCCTTTCTGGTTACCTCTGGTGGGAGGAGGGGCGGCTATTTTCCTGGGGAAAGAAATGTTTGGAGGTCTGGGGCAAAATATATTTAACCCCGCTTTGGTAGGAAGAGCAGTTTTGTTGGTTTCCTGGCCGAAGGCTATGTCTACCTGGTGGGTGAGCGCTCCTTTTGGTTTTTCTGGCTTCTCCGGAGGCGGTGCTGCTTCAACTTTCTCGGGAGTGGAGATGGTTACCACTCCTACACCTCTCAGTATTGCTCAAATGTATGGCTATAGTTCATTGCATCAAGCAGATCCTCGTATTTTGTGGCGTCTTTTCGTGGGGCAGGTTCCTGGTTCTATTGGAGAGATTTCTGCGCTTTTCCTCCTCATCGGATTTTTATATCTGTGGTGGCGAGGGGTGGTGCACTGGGATATTCCCCTTTCTTATTTTGTTGGTCTCTCTTGTGTGGCTATTCTGGGAGGGCAAAGCGCTCTTTTTCATATCTTAAGCGGGGGAGCAATCATGGGAGCGTGCTTTATGGCTACAGATTATGTAACTTCTCCTATTAGCTCAAAAGGTCGCTATATTTTTGGTCTGGGAGCCGGAGCTATTACGGGGGTCATTCGTCTTTTAGGGGCCTACCCTGAGGGAGTTACTTTTGGCATTCTTACCATGAATGCGCTGGTTCCCTTTTTAGATTATCTTCTTCCTCCGAGATTTGGAGTAAAAAAATCAAATGGTTAAGGAGGAAAAAATATGAAAAATATCTGGAGAATTGCTCTTTCTTTAACTGTGGTTTGTGTTGCAGCTGTTTTTGCTTTAGCGGTAGTAAATTCTGTTACGCAAAAAGAAATTGAGAGAAGGTCAGAAGAGGAACTGGAGAAAGCTTTGCAAAGGATTGCTCCTTTTGCTCAAGAGTTCAAAAAGTGGGAAACTCTGCCCGAAGCACAAGATTCCATCAAAGACCTTTCCATTTTAGAAGTTTATGAAGCACTACAAGAAGGAAAGAGGGAAGGGTTGGTGTTTCGAGTGAGCACTTCAGGATATGGCGGACCAATTATACTTTTGGTAGGGATTTCTGAGGAAGGAAAACTTACGGGAATGGAAGTATTAGAACATCAAGAAACTCCAGGACTGGGTTCTAATATTGAAAGCGCTGATTTTCTAAATCAATTTATTGGTAAGTCTTTAATTGATCCCTTCGAAATCAACAGAGATATTGAGGCTATAAGTGGAGCCACTATTTCTACCCGGGCTATAGTCCGGGCTTGTCAGGGTTTAGCAAGTTACTGGGAGGAGGTGAGAGAGCAATGAAGGAGTTTTGGGATTGTTTTAAAAATGGCATTGTGGGAGAAAACCCCGTTTTACGCCTGATGATTGGTTTATGCTCAGTATTAGCAGTATCGGTGAGGCTGGAAAACTGCCTCTTTATGGGAGCGGCAGTTATTTTTGTTTTAACCGGATCCAACCTGGTGATATCGGCGATAAGAAATTTTGTTCCCAATGAAGTTCGTATTCCCATCTTCATTGTGGTAATTTCTACTTTTACTACTATTGTGGATCTGGTGATGAAAGCCTATCTCCCTGCCCTTTCTGAGGCTTTAGGGGTTTTCATTCCTCTGATTGTAGTTAACTGTATTATTATGGCTCGGGCAGAAGCTTTTGCCTCTCGAAAGCCAGTGATATTGACGATAGCTGATTCTCTGGGAATGGGGGTAGGGTACACTTTAGTAATCGCAGCCATTGGTGTGGTGAGAGAACTTTTCGGCTACGGGCAATTTTTTTACCACCAAATATTTCCTTCTTCTTACCAGGGCATGATGATTATGATTCTTCCCCCCGGAGCTTTCCTTCTTATTGGTATTTACATTGCTTTGCTAAATCATTTCCATCGGAGGGATAATCTATGAGTGCTATGGACCTTTTCAAAATTTTTATCAGTGCTGCCTTGGTAGATAATATCATTTTAGCTCGCTATATCGGGCTATGTCCTTACATTGGGATGTCTTCTAATGTGGCGAATTCCCTGGGGATGGGGATGGCAGTTACCTTTGTCATGGTTTTAGCTTCTATAGCTACTTGGGCTTTGTGGAACTTTATTTTTGTGCCTCTGGGGTTGGAATATCTCCAGATTATGGTGTTTATTCTAGTAATTGCTGTTTTAGTGCAATTACTAGAAGCGATTCTCAAGAAAACGGTGCCTAACTTATACCAGGCCATGGGCATATATCTCCCTCTTATTACCACTAATTGTGCTATTTTAGCAGTTACCTTTTTTGGAGTAGACTATAATTATAATCTTCTTCAAGTAGTGGTATATAGTATAGGTGTAGCCTTAGGGTTTACGATAGCTTTGCTGCTTTTAGCTGGAATCAGGGAAAAACTGAGATTTTCTAAAGTTCCGCAGTTTTACCAGGGTTATCCCATAGTTTTTATTTCCACTTGTCTTTTAGCTATCGCTTTTATGGGCTTTAAGGGCCTGGTGAAATAGGAGGTAGATATGGATATTCTAATGCCCACTGTTCTTATTGGGGTTTTGAGCCTGATTTTTGGAGTAATGCTGGCTTGGTTTTCTCAAAAGTTTGCAGTAGAAGTCAACCCTCTGGTGCAAAAGGCAGAGGAGATTCTTCCCGGAGCTAATTGTGGAGCTTGTGGCTTTCCAGGGTGTTCTAATCTGGCAGAGAAAATTGTTGCCGGAGAAGCTCCTCCTGATGCCTGCCCCGCAGGAGGGCCAAAAGTGTGGGCTGAGCTGTCCGCTTTAGTGGGGAAAGAAGTTGACTCTCATCGGGAAGCGCAGAAAGCTGTTCTTCTCTGTCAAGGGGCAAGAGAAGTAGCAGGAGAGGTAGCAGCTTACCAGGGATTGAAAGATTGTAAAGCTGCTCACCTTCTGGGTAATTCTTTTAAAAGTTGCCGCTATGGATGTCTAGGTTTTGGAAACTGTGTAAGAGTTTGTCCTTTTGAAGCTATGATTATGGACGAAGAAAAGGGATTACCCATAATTATTGAGGATAAATGCACTGGTTGTGGAAAATGTGTGGAGGAGTGTCCTCGTTCTATTATTACCCTTCTTCCTGCTCGAGAACAAGTGGTAGAAGCTTGTGTCTCTCTGGCTTCCCCCCGGGAGACCAGGCAGTCTTGTAAGAAGGGATGTATAAAATGCAGTATATGTGTGAAGTCTTGCCCGGAGGGAGCTATAACTTTGGAGGGAGGAAGAATAAAAATAGACCGGGATAAATGCAATTTATGCGGAGTTTGTATAGAGAAGTGTCCTACCAAGTGTTTGATATGGGTGGGAAATGAACTCGTTCTGGAAGAAAAAGAATTAGAAGCGAAAGTTGGAGGATAAAGTGGCTTTGCTTTTAGGGATAGATGTAGGAACCACTAATACTAAATTGCGGGTTTATAACCACGATGGAGAGATAAAGGAGGAGAGAAGCTTTCCTACTCCTCTTTTTCCTGATGAGGAGGGAGAGTTATATCACCCCCAGAAAATTCTACACCAAATTTTACAGGCTATCAGCCAATTCTCCGGGGAACTAAGGCGAGAAATTATAGCTCTCAGTGTATCCAGTTATGCTGAAGTACTGGTTAAAGTGGGTGAAAATGGAGAACCGGTGGGTGGAAGTATTCCCTGGTACGATAATCGCACAGAAAAATACTTTCGGGAAATAGAATTAGACAAAGAAGAAGTTTATCGGATTAGCGGCCTTTATCCCTACCATATATATTCTTTCTATAAGTTGTTCTGGCATCGAGAAAGAGAAAAAGAGGCTTTTGAGAAAACCAAATTCTGGACTTCTATGTCTGGTTTTATTCTCTTCTACTTTAGCGGGATTCCTTCTTTTGATTATTCCCTGGCTTCTCGTACCATGCTTTTCCGACAGAAAGAAAGATGCTGGTGGGAAGAAATGTTAGCACGAGCAGGATTATCAGCAAAAGATATGGCGCCTCTTTATCCCTCAGGGGTAGTTTTGGGAACAGTGAGAGAGGAAGTAGCAAGAGACTGTGGCTTATCTCTTGATACACTGGTAGTAACCGGGGGGCATGACCATCTCTGTGCCGCTCTTTCGGTGGGGGTATACAGAGAGGGGAGAGCTTTAATCTCTACTGGAACCACTGAGTCTCTAACCATGGCCCTGGAAAATTTGCCTTCTCTTTCTCCATCTGGAGAAGAAAAGCCTTTCTCCTGGGGACATCATGTGGCTTACCCCTATTACTATGCCATGAACGGGATTTATAGTGGGGGCTATGCTGTTGATTGGATATTGAGATTATTAAAGGAAGATTATGCCTTTCTGGAAAATCTTTCTCCTCATTTTTCTCCTCGTGTTCCTATCTTTTTCCCTTATCTTCTGGGGGGAGATTATGAGGGAGCAAAGGGAGCATTTTTGAATCTCACAGGGGGTGCAGAAAGAGAAGAATTAATCCTGGGTCTTCTTTTGGGTTTATGTTTTGAATATCGAAATATCTGGGAGAAAATGGAAAAAAATTTAGGTTTTCGAATAAAAGAAACCGCTAATGTAGGAGGAGGAACTCAAAATAGAGCATGGATGGAGTTAAAAGCCACTACTCTGGATAAAAATATCCCTGTTCCCCGGGATAGAGAAGGAAGTTGCCGGGGTGCTGCTCTTTTGGCTGGTTTAGGTGCCGGAGTCTATAAAGATTTTGAAGAAGCTTTTCAAAAAACTTTCCGCGTTAGAGAAGTGTTTGAACCTCAAAAGGAGTGGCAAGAAAGCTTAGAAAAATGGTTTAGAGTGTATGTGGAGGTGGAAAAAGACTTGAGAGAAATCAATGAAAAATTAGGAGTTCTATATGATAGATAATAGAGTAGGAGTGGTAGGGATAATAGTTACCGATCGAGAAAAGCAGGCTGAGCGGGTGAATGAAATTCTGGGAGAGTTTGGAGAGCTAATCGTGGGGAGAATGGGTATTCCTTATCGAGAAAGGAATGTCTCGGTAATTGCTTTAATTGTAGATGGTAGCACAGACGAGCTGGGAGCTTTAACTGGTAAATTAGGGAGTATCCCGGGGGTGAAAGTGAAATCGGCTCTGGTTTCCTCTTCTTGAGTTTCAATCAGGAAAGAAAGTTCTTTTCGTTTTTCCTGGAAATAAAGAAAGCTATGAGCGGTAAAAAAGAAAGAGAGAAAAAAGCAGAGGGAAAGTTATTGTTAAAAGAGGAGAGAGAAAAAGCAAAAAGATTGGGGCCCACTATGCCTCCTAAGTTCAGGGCTACTTCTAACCATCCTAAAGCTTCTCCTTGTTTCTGTAGAGGAACGAAAGAGCGAAGGGAAAGAATAGTCCCAATGTAAAAGAATGCCCAGCTGATACTCAAAATACACTGAGGAAGAAGGATTAATACTCCTTGATGAAAAAAAGGAGCAATAAGGAAAGGAATAACGGTTAGTAAAAGCCCAAAGCGGGTGGATCGGAAAGCCATCTGATCTGACCGGGAGCTTAGTTTTCCGCTCAGGGGGAAGAAAAATAATTGGGCTAAATTAGAAATAGCAATGACCGAGCCGATGAGAGCAGTGGTTTGACCCATATTTTTCCAGAAAAGGGGTAAGAAATAAGATAATCCGTTGACTGCGGTAGAACGAAGAAAAATGGAGAAGTAAAAAAGAGCAACTCTTTTTTGCAAAATCCAGTGTTTGGCGGGATTATCTTCCTGAGAGAAGGGGACGGCTTTGCCCGTTTCCTCCTGAAGATAAAAAGTAAGGAAGAAAATCAGAATGACCACCGAGCTTCCTAAATAGAAACTGGAGTTAGGATGAAGGTCTCCTAAAAATCCGCTTAAAAGACAACCTAAGGAGTAGCCTGCTGCTCGGGCAACATTGATAGCTGATATCTCTTTACTTCTCCTTTCTTCCTCCTCTATTTTGACTGTTAACTCATTAAGGGTCAAAGCCTGAGCTACCATAAAGAATCCAAAGAAAAATCGCACTATTACTAGACCCAATAAACATTGCATCAGGGGAATGAGAAGGCAAAAAAGAGCTTGTCCTAAAAGACTGATCAAAAGAGTTACTTTTCTTTTGCTAAATTTGTCTACCACTTTCCCCCATAAGGGAGCACCTATTAAAGACCCTGCGGTAAAAGCAGATATAGCCAAACCAACTTCCGGGGGAGAAAAACCCATATCTGTGGCAAAGATGGAAAAGAGAACTGAGGTTAAGGCAAAAATAAAATTAGAAGCGAAAGCAATGCTTAAGAATATAAAAAAGTTTGTAGAACCCCTTTTTTTTGACCAGTTGTGTAATATTCTCAACTACTCTCAACCCCGCAGTAGGCTTTTCTTTGAAAGAAAGAAGGAAAAAGAAGAAGAAAGACAGTCATTCCTAAAGAGAAAAAGCCAGCGCTCTCAATCACCAGAGTTACTTGATTACCCAGTAGAGAGGAATAAAGAAGATGCAGAAAATGTCCAAAAGCCCAGGATAGACCCATAGCTACTGAAGAAGCAAAGGCACGATGTTGAGGAAATAGGTCTTGAGCTTCGCAGACGTTGGTGCTCATGCTCAAAAATGAGGAAAAGTCAGCCAGGAGGTAAGACAGGGTGAGGGAAATAATTCCTTCCGCCCGGGTAAAAATTAAAATAGCCACACCTAACCCTCCAAAAGATAGCAAATTTACTAATCGATTATTGAACTGTGTCCTTATTCTACTTCCTATCGAGTTAGCTAAAAGTCCGGACATTACTCCTCCAGAGAGTAACATCCCTCCCATTACTAAACTATATCCTTGAAAATTTAAATAAATGGGGACAAAAGTATGGAAAATATCAGTGAAAAAAGTACGGATGCTCACCATTATCCAGATAGGCAGCAAGGGAAGAAAAAACTGAAGGGAGAATTTTTGCCTGGGAATAGAGGAAGATATATTATAATCTCTTTTTCTCAAGATTATCAAAAACAGAATAGTCCAGCATATCCAGATCCCTAAAGTTAGAGGCACTATTCCAGATATGCCTCCACTGCTCACTATCCAGGTGATGAAAATAGGGCCTAGGGCAGCTCCAGCAATGCCTCCAGAGACAAACAAAGTTATCCCTTGAGAGCCACTTTCACCAGAGAGAGCCGCACCTTGAGGATGAAAAGAAGCGTTGGCTAAAAAAGCTACAACAAGGATAAGGAAGAGGGTATAGATGTGAGAAGAAAAAGGAATGAGAGACCAGGGTAATATTAAAAGAGAAAGGGAAATATAAAATTGTACTTCTGATTTTTGAAACAGAGGTCGGGTAGCAAAGAAAATCTGGCTGAGAGAGCTCAAAAGAGATAGGGTAGCGATAACCATAGCTATAGTTCGAGAATCAACTCCATATACTCCTATAAAATAGGGGCTGAGCGGTGAAGGGAAAGAGGCAAAAAAATCAGCTAAAAAGTGAGAAAGAAAAAGCATAAGTTTTTATTTTCCTCTCTTCTAATATCAATCTTTGTTTACTGCTAATAAATTTGGTAGGTTTATATAATTTTATCATGGTAATATATAAACTCAAGGTTTCGGTGGCTCTACTATAATAAAATGTAGGAAAAAAGCGCCCAAAAAGAAACACTGTGTTGGAGAGAGTGAGAATTCAGAAAAATACTCTTATTAAGGGTATTGCGGGGGTGAAATAAGGAAAATTTCCCTTTTCTTTGAATGGAAAAGTATTTACCTGAGTTTGGCCGCCGGAGGTGAAAATACGGAATAGTAGAAGTAAAGGCCAAATTCTCGGGAAATTAAGAGAGGAGGCTTAAGAAAAAGTAAAAATTTTACTGATAGAACCTTGATACATGAAATATGAAATTGACCAAAAACCGGCTTTAATTATCTCGTATTTCAAATATTTTGACATTTTTTCCACTTTCTGTAGCATATGGAGTCCGATTTTTCTTGACAAGGAGCCGGTGCAATGGTAATTTTATGGCAAGTTTTTACCAAAATTCTTGAAAGGGGGATTTTAGAATTGAGAAGATTAATCAGTTTATTCACGGTTTTCCTTTTAGTTTTGAGTTTTTCCGGAATAGTGTTAGCTCAAGAAACAGTGAAAATTGGAGCTAACCTGGAAATTACTGGAGGAGTAGCAGCTTATGGACAGATGATTTGGGAAGGGGTAAACATTGCTAAAGAAGTAGTAGGAGATGAAGTTCTGGGGAAAAAAGTGGAGCTGGTTTTAGTGGATAATAAGAGTGACCGGGTAGAGTCGGCCAATGCTGCCACTCGCTTGATAGATTATGAAAAAGTGGTAGTTATGGTTGGTCCGGCAATAAGTGGTAGTATGTTAGCAGTAGGCCCAATATGTGAAGAAAAACAGATTCCGGTTATTTCTGCCAGTGCTACCAGTCCTCTGGTTACTCAGGGGAAAAAATTTGTATTCCGGGCTTGCTTCCGGGATGATGATCAGGCTAAAGCAGCTGCCCAGTTTGCCCGTAGTGAGCTTCAAGCCCAGACCGCAGCTATTTTATCTGATATTGCTCAAGACTATTGTGTAGCTTTGGGCAACTTCTTTAAAGATGCTTTTATAGAAAAAGGAGGACAAGTGGTAAGCGAGCAAAATTGTAGAAGTGGAGACCAGGACTTTTCCGCTCAGCTTACTACCATTATAAACGCTAATCCTGATGTTATTTATGTCCCTAATTATTACACTGAAACTGCTCTGATTTGTCAGCAGGCCCGGGATTTAGGGTATGAAGGGATGATTTTAGGAGCAGATGGGGCAGATGCACCGGAATTGGTCAGCATCGGTGGAGATTCAGTAGAGGGGGTTTATTTCACTGCTCATGCTGATACCACTCAGGCGATAACTGAAATAGGACAGAAGTTCTTCGACTTATACCGGGAGAAACACGGTAGAGAACCCAGCGCTTTTGAAGCTTTGGGCGGTGATTCTTATGTTATTATTTTAGATGCCATAAAAAGAGCGGGAGAATTAGATCCGGTTAAAATACGCGATGCCATGGAAGATACTGAAAACCTGGAAGTTATAACTGGAGTGGCTACTATTGTCGACGGAGACAACAAGAAACCTATAGTGGTGAAAAGAGTGGAAAATGGTGTCTTCAAGTTTGTGACTACTATTGAATACTGATTTAATAGTACCAGGTAACCTTAACAGTTACCTGGTACTTATATAACTTAGGCCATGACCTGGGTCTCTTTTTTTCAGCAGATAATGAATGGAGTTTCCTTAGGAAGTTTATATGCCCTTTTAGCCATAGGCTATACTCTGGTCTATGGCATTTTAGGGTTTATAAACTTTGCTCACGGCGATGTGTTTATGCTGGGAGCTTATTTTTCTTTTTTTATGATAGGAGTTTTTCTTCTCCCCTGGTGGCTGGGAGTAATAATAGGAGTAGCACTGTGTGCTATAGTGGGAATGAGTATTGAAAGAATAGCTTATCGTCCTCTACGTGATGCTCCTCGTATTTCTGCTCTTATAACTGCAGTGGGAGTTTCTTTCTTCATTGAAAATCTGGGTCTGGTAACTGTTGGTGCTCGTCCTAAAGGTTTTCCTCGCCCGGAGCTTATGAAAAATGTCTATATTTTAGCTGGTGCTCGTATACAGGGGGTGACTTTCTGGGTGCCTATCATCAGTGTTTCAGTTCTTCTTGTTTTGCTTTATCTGGTTTACCGAACTAAAATGGGAATGGCTATGCGAGCTGTATCTAAAGATATGGAGACCACTCGCCTGATGGGCGTAGATATAGATAGGATAATTCTTTATACTTTTGCTTTAGGTTCGGCATTAGCCGGGATTGGCGGAGTACTGTGGGCTTGTAAATATCCTCAGATTAACCCCTTAATGGGCACTTTTCCGGGCTGGAAAGCATTTACTGCGGCAGTAGTAGGAGGAATTGGCAATGTAGTGGGAGCCATGGTAGGCGGTTTTATAATTGGATTGACAGAAATTATGATCGTGGCCTTTTTCCCCGGTTTATCTGGTTATCGAGATGCCTTTGTCTTCACTATATTAATCATATTTTTGCTGGTTAAACCCAGTGGGATTCTGGGTGAAACCCTGAAAGAGAAAGTATAGTAGCATGGGAAGAGAAGAAAAAAGAGATTTAATTTTAACTTTACTTCTCTTTGCAGTCTTAATGTTGGGAGTAAGTTTAGCAGAGAGATATCTAAATACCTATTTGATTCGCATTTTGAATACCGCCTGTATTTACGTAGTAGCAGCAGTGGCCTATAATTTAATTAATGGGATTACCGGACAGTTTTCTTTGGGGCCCAACGGCTTTATGGCTATTGGTGGTTACACTGTAGCTATCTTAATGCTCCCTTTAGTGCAAAAAGAACAGGTTTATTTTTTGCAACCTCTTATCTGGCCTTTTAATTCTTTTTCTTTTCCTTCTCATCTTTTTCTTTTAGCTCTTTTTTTAGGAGGTGTAGCTGCTGCTCTTGCTGCTTTATTGATTGGTATTCCCACTCTTCGCTTACGAGGTGATTACTTAGCTATTGCTACTTTTGGTTTTGGGGAGATCATTAATGTTCTGGCCAACAACTTTATTCCTTTAACTAATGGAGCTCTGGGAATTAAAGGAATACCGGAATATACTAACCTGTGGTGGACGGTAAACTGGGCTTTCTGGTCGGTGTTTATGATTAAGGGTCTCGTGAACTCAAGCTTTGGCCGGGCTTTAAAAGCCATCAGAGAAAATGAAGTAGCAGCAGAGGCTATGGGGGTGAATCTTTTCCGTCATAAGCTTTTGTCTTTTGTATTAAGCGGATTTTTTGCCGGTGTGGCAGGAGGATTGTTTGTAACCTTAATCAGCACTGTTTCTCCTTCTCTTTTTACTTTTACTATGACTTTTAACTTACTGATTATCATCGTCTTGGGGGGATTAGGTAGTATCACAGGGTCAGTGGTTACTGCTTTTATTTTTGCTTTTTTGCAGGAGATTTTGCGAGAAGTGGAGGCTCCTATCACTATCGGGGCATGGACTTTTCCCGGAATACCGGGAATGAGGATGGTAGTATTTTCCGTTCTTTTAGTAGTCATGATGATTTTTTATCGACGGGGATTATTTGGTGACAAAGAAATTTCCTGGCAGCTTATCATTGACCGAATAAAAGGAAGAAATGAAAGTGAAAAATAAAGAGCCCCTTCTTTCTTTAGAAAATCTTACTGTTGCTTTTGGCGGGCTGGTAGCAGTTAGTGACTTTTCTTTGCAACTTTTCTCTGGAGACCTGGTAGGTTTAATTGGGCCCAATGGAGCAGGTAAAACTACAGTGTTTAACCTGATTACCGGGCAGTATCGTCCCACGAAGGGTCGGGTAATTTTCCAGGGAAAAGATATCACCGGCTTTTCCCCCGATTTAGTTACCACTGTTGGCATTGCTCGCACTTTTCAGAATATTCGTCTCTTTGGAAATTTGACCGTCCTGGAAAATGTTCTGGTTTCTTTCCATGTTCGCTTACAAAGCTCTTTTTTAGCTCCTATGTTCAGTCTTCCTTCTTACTGGAGGGAAGAAAAAGCTATAAGGAGAGAAGCTTATGACCTTCTCGAGGCAGTGGGATTAGCTGATGTTACAAAAGAAGAGGCTCAATCTTTGCCCTATGGAGAACAAAGACGTTTGGAGATCGCCCGAGCTTTAGCTACTCATCCCTCTCTTTTACTTTTAGATGAGCCAGCAGCGGGAATGAATCCTCAAGAAACTCGAGAACTGATGGAGTTTATCAAAAAGATGCGAGACGATTTTAATCTTACTATATTTCTGATTGAACATGATATGAAAGTAGTAATGGGAATTTGTGAGCGAATAGCAGTGATGGATTTTGGAATGAAAATAGCTGAAGGTACGCCAGAGGAGATAAGGAATAATCCCCGGGTTATTGAGGCTTATCTGGGGGTAGAAGATTGATGGAAAACGACTTAATGCTCCGAATAGAAGATCTTCATGTGTTCTATGGTGGTATTCACGCTCTTAAAGGAATTAACATTGAAGTTCCGGCGGGAAAAATTGTAGCTTTAGTTGGGGCAAACGGTGCAGGCAAGAGTACTACATTGAGGACTGTATCAGGATTAGTGAGATCTCGGCAGGGTAAAATAGAGTTTCAGGGTATAGACATCACTCGAGAATCCGCTCATCATATTGTGGAGATGGGGCTGGCTATGGTCCCGGAAGGAAGGAGGATTTTCCCTAATCTCACTGTTTGGGAAAACCTGCTTTTAGGAAGTTACACGCGGCGAGATAAAGAGGAAATTAAAGAGGATCTGGATTGGATTTTTCGTATTTTTCCTCGTTTAAAGGAGAGAGTGAGGCAAAAAGGAGGTACTTTGAGTGGAGGGGAACAACAAATGCTCGCGGTAGCCAGAGCTTTGATGTCTCGGCCTCACCTTTTGATGATGGATGAACCCTCTCTGGGTTTAGCTCCACTTCTCGTGAAGGAAATTTTTAATATTATCAGAGAAATTAACCAGAACGGAACCACTATTCTATTAATAGAGCAAAATGCCAAAGCCGCTTTGCAGATAGCTCATTATGCTTATGTTCTGGAGACCGGATCTGTGGTTCTCGAAGGAAGGGGAAAAGAACTTCTGGAAAATGAAAAAGTACGTAAAGCCTATCTCGGGGAGGAATAAAAAAACATGGCGATAAAAAGGGAAAAATATCGAGATAAAGGAATCCAGGAAGTATATAATACCCCTTACGAAAAGAAATTAAAAAAGCTTCCCTGGATACAGGATAAAAGAGTGAGAGAACGCTATCTTCGCCCGGAAGAGGAAAATAAAATACTGGATGATCTGGTATGCCTAAAATGTGGAGAAAAGTGTGGAGGTAATTGCGAAGATAGAGAAAGTTTAAGGACAACTAATATTTTCTCTTAAAGGATATCCTTTACTTTGTTTGTTAGTGCTTCAGCAAATTGTTGGTTTGCAGCAACTTCCCAGTGGATGCCATCTATATCGCTGGTTTTAACTACTTCTCCAGCATCAAAAAAGTGGCACTGATTAACCTGGGCAAAGTAAGAGTAATAACGAGCCAAATTTTGAGATTTTTCTGTTCCCTCTCCAAACTCTTCTTGCCATATTGCAAGTTTTCCTAAAGGTGGAGGAGAAATAAGAAGAACCGAAGGAGAATTGCCTCCTCTTCCAGCATTGCTTCTTTTTGCTATTTCTACCAGAGTTCCAGCGCTTTGAGCGATCTGAAGAGCAGTAACTTGAAAGCGGGCCTTCAGGTCATTGGTTCCCAGCATTATAATTAATAAGTCCAGAGGTCGGTGGGATTCCAGTAATATGGGGAGATGTCTTCTCCCGTTTTTATTTCCTTCAATGGGGTCATCCCAGATGGTGGTGCGCCCGTTTAACCCTTCTTCTATTATCCAGTAGCTCTCCCCCAAGTTTTTTTGCAGTATAGTAGTCCAGCGAGAACCTGCTGAATAGCGCTCTTGAGTTTCAGGATCCCAACCCCAGGTCAGGGAATCTCCAAAACAAAGTATACGTTTTGCCCCTTCTTTTTCCATTTTTTTGCTCCTCTTTAGTTTTTATATAGTTTTATAACTTTTTATAAAACACTCTTAATTTCCTACCGAAGTAGTGAAACTGCGAGCAATAGCCTGAAAAGTGTTCAAATAGTCATTAAATTGGCTTTCTTTGGTCAGACAAATTATGCGGAAAAAATTATTGCTCTGGGAAAAAAGATAAATAATAGCCTGAAAGGGTTCTTGAGAAGCAGAAGGCTCTGAGGAAACCAAGAAAGTATAGGTAAACCAGCAGCTAGGAGCTCCGTTGATGGATTCTCCTCCCTGAGAGATTATTTCTATTCCCGGGAATTGATTTACTTCCTCCTTTACTTTTTTAAAGAAATCTTCCAATGAGGAGTAATTATAATATTCTAAAGTGACCCCGACCTGGGCTTCTGAGTCTTGGCCTAACATCACAAGATAGGGATTGGGAGTAGAAGGAGGATTATAGACTTCCCAATCAGGGGGAAAAGTGAGGGAGAATCCTGCCGAAGAAATGTAAGTTGTCAAACTTTCTTGAGCAAAGGATAGAGGAGAGAAAGATGTAACTAATATGCTCAAAACCAAGAGAAAATAGAACCTCTTCACATTTTCCTCCTAGAAGGCTTTTTCTAAATTATATCATTTTATAAATATGTTTTGTTCTTCATAGTTAAATTCCAGCATAATTTATTTTAGTTTTTTCTCATCTTTTTATTTTTAATGTTAAGCTGTACGTTATTCTTGTATAATCTATTTGAAAATATTAGTTATAATTAAAGAAATAAAGAATATAAAAGGAGGAAAGAATATGACGTCTCGAGAACGAGTGATAAGTTCTCTTTCCCATCGGGAACCAGATAAGGTTCCCCTGGATTTAGGTTCTACCTTGATTACCGGAATTCATGTTTCCAGCTTGCACAAACTAAAGGTAGCTCTGGGGTTAATCAAGCCGGAAGAGCCGGTGAAAGTAATTGATCCTTTCCAGATGCTGGGAGAAGTGGATGACGAGTTGCGAAAGGTTCTGGGAATAGATACCGTTCCTCTTCTCTCTCTCTATAATTTTTTTGGATTTAAGAATGAAAACTGGAAGCCTTGGACTTTCTTTGATGGCACCCCCCTTTTAGTGCCGGAAAAGTTTAACACTACTCCGGACTCAGAAGGTAACATTTATCAATACCCCCGGGGGGATAGTACTCTTTCTCCCTCAGCTAAAATGCCCCGGGGCGGTTTTTACCACGATGCTATTATCAGGCAAAAGCCCTTCCGAGAGGAAGAGTTGAAAGTAGAAGATCAAATAGAAGAATACAGTTTACTTTCTGAAGAAGAACTTCGCTATTATGAGAGTGAAGCTCAGAAGCTCTATGAGGAAACCGAGTATAGTATAGTGTCAAGTGGGGTTCCGGGAATTAATTTGGGAGATATTGCTTACGTTCCTGGTTCAGCCTTGCCGGATCCTCGGGGAATTAGAGATGTGGAAGAATGGTACGTATCTCTTCTGACTCGTCAGGACTTCATCGGGGAAGTTTTTTCTCACATTACTGATATCGGCTTGCAAAATTTAGAGTTATTTCATCAGGCAGTGGGAGAGAAAATCCAGGTAATAGTGGTTTCAGGAACTGATTTTGGTTCGCAAAATGGCCTTTTTATTTCCCAGGAGGTGTATAGAAAGTTATTTAAGCCCTTTCATCAAAAAATTAATAACTGGATTCATCACAACACCACCTGGAAAACTTTTATCCATACCTGTGGCTCAGTTTATGACCTACTACCTGATATAAAAGAAGCGGGTTTTGATATCTTAAACCCGGTGCAGATATCTGCAGCTAAGATGGATCCTGAAAATCTGAAGAAAGACTTTGGACATCAATTTACTTTCTGGGGTGGAGGAGTAGACACGCAGAGAACTCTTCCTTTTGGAGCTCCAGATGAGGTAAAAGAGGAAGTAGAGCGGTTGATAAAAACCTTTAAACCTGGTGGAGGATTTGTGTTTGCTACAGTCCATAATATTCAGGCTAATATACCTGAGGAAAACTTATTAGCCCTATTTGAAGCAATAAATGAATATAGATGAGGAGGTAAAATTATTTTGGCTGGTATTACTGGAATTTTTGCTCCAGGAAAGAAAAAGGAAGTAGAAAAAATGCTAAATAAGATCTCTCATCGAGGTCTGAAAGGTAAAGCAATTTTAGAATTAAAAGAGGCGACTTTAGGAGTGGTGTGGCCCGCTCTCCATGAGCCATCGCTTGCCCGATGGAAAAAAGAAAAGATGGTAAAAGATGATAGAGGGACCGATCATTTCGCGCTGGCACGGGTAAGAGAAAAAGAGCCGGAGTTAAAGCGAGATTATATAGGAGTGGCTCCTCTTTATTATATATTTAATGAAAGAGGAGATCTTTGTTTTTCTTCGGAAGTAAAAGGACTTTTGTCTTATGGAAGAAAAATAAAAGAAATGCCTCCGGGAAGCTTTTTTTATAAAGAAAAAGTCAATCCTTATTTTCGCTGGAAAAAGCTGCCTCTTTTTCGGGGAGAACTGAGGATTGTAGCTCAAAAACTTCGTGACAAACTTAGTAAAGCAGTAAAAAAGAGAATCAAAAGTAACCCAGCAGGTTCTTTGCTTTCCGGGGGTCTCGATTCTAGCGTTGTAGCAAGTTTAGCTCGACCGAGAGTGCAAAAAATGTATACTTTTTCCGTGGGAGTAGAGGATGCTCCGGACCTTTATTATGCCAGGGAAATGGCTAAATTTATTGGCTCAGAACATAGAGAGATAGTAGTAGATTTAGAAGGAATGTTAGAAGTATTACCTAAGGTTATTTATCATCTGGAATCTTTTGATGCTCCTCTGGTTCGTTCCAGTATTATTAATTATATGGTAGCCAATTTGGCTTCTGATTATGTTCCGGAGGTTTTTTCTGGTGAGGGCGGAGACGAGCTTTTCGCTGGCTATGATTATCTAAAATCTTTGAACAAGGACAGATTACCTCAGGAGTTGAGAGATATAACTTTTAGTCTTCATAATACGGCGTTGCAGAGAGTAGATCGTTGTGCCTCTGCTCATGGGATAGTGGCTCAAGTTCCCTTTTTAGATCAAGAAATAGTAGATTATGCCTTTCAGATTCCAGTTGACTTAAAGATAAAAAACGGGGTAGAAAAATGGATTCTGAGAAAAGCAGTGGAAGATTTATTACCGGAAGAAATATTATGGAGAGAGAAATCCAAATTCTGGCAGGGTGCCGGGGTAGAGGAATTACTTTATCAGTATGCTGAGGAGAATATTACTGACGAAGATTTTGGCAAAGAGCGAGTTCTTCCCAATGACTGGGTGCTCAGGAGCAAAGAAGAATTGATGTATTATCGTATCTTTCGGGATTTTTTTGGGGAACTACAGGATTTGTCCTGGATGGGAAGAACGAAAGTTAAAGAATAAAAGTTTAAAAATTAGTTCAGGATGCGGAATAAAATGGCGCTCCCTGAGTAATAATTTAATCTCTCGACTTAAAACAGAGTCTTAAGAAATTAGCGGAAGATTTGTTTCCTAAAGCTCAGGTAGTGGCTGATGCTTTTCATGTATGCTCTCGCCAATAAGAGAATGGATGAGGCCCGAAGAATAGAACAGGATGTATACCAGAAGAGGAAAGTAAAGATACCCAAGAAGATATTCCTCATCGGTAGAGAGAAGCTCTCTCAAGAAAACAAACAGAAAGTAGACGATCTTTTGGGTAAGTATCCTACTCTACAGGGTTTCTACTGGGCTAAAGAGAAGATTAGAGAACTATATCGGCAAACTGATAGAGAAAAAGCCACTAAGATTTTAGATAACATCATTTTCAATCTTAAAGTAGCCGATGATGCTGAATTAGTTAGATGGGGAAATACTCTAAAGAAATGGAGAGAACCTATTTTAAATTATTTCCATAATAGAACTACTAATGGCTATACGGAGGGCTGTAATACTAAGATTAAGATGCTAAAGAGGATATCTTATGGACTGGGAAATGTGGAGGTGTACTGGAGAAAGATGTTACTGGGATTTATACCACGAAGAGAATGTTTCCACACAATTTGACATAGAGCCCTCGGTAGCTTGACAAACTTACTTTAGAAATATAAAATGAAATTAGTATTAAATACTCTTAAGAAGAGACCAGCTAAAAGAAACCAAGGAGAAGCCCTCAATTAAAGAAAAACAGAGGCTCTCCTCTAAAAAATCGAAAAAAGGAGGAAACGAATGACTAACAAACCTTCAGATTTTCGCTATGATACCGGACCATCTAAGGTTCCCTGGGCGGCGGTTGGGGAGAACTATAATGCTTCCGACGGT